>CACYLQ010000029.1 GCA_902775195.1 uncultured Pseudobutyrivibrio sp. | reverse complement strand
TATGCAGGTATTGCTATCAACCCATTTAATGCTATACCTTGCACACTTCCTATTCCATATCTTGATACTATTACAGGCACACCTGGCTACCAGGCAGAGTTTGCCCCTAAGAATGATGGAAACGTTAAAGAAGAAAAGGTTCCTGCTGGCAAAAAAATCCTTCTTGGTCTTCCAAGAGATAACGAGGAAACAGCAGCTATTCGCAGCAAGCTTTTAGAATATGGTAAGGTCCACGACGATATCTACTCAATCAGCTTCCTTACAAAGATAGAAGAGGATACAAAAGTAGTTCGCCACTTAGTAGTTCTTGAGTTCCCTAAGGAATACACACCTGAGAACATGAAGCCACACATGGAGGCTATCTATCATGAGCTTGCGCCAGTAGTTAACGAGATTAAACAGATTGAATACGCTATCAAAGGCAAAATACCAGCCATCGACAACGTAGTAGCGGAGCACGCATTGCAGATGGTGGTATATACGAAGTAATACGTATTTAGATGAGCCTGTAGTAGACAAGCTATTATATTTCTAAAGCGAAGCTTTCTATGCTGAGCGTAGAAATATAATGCTTGTATACGTAACAGGCGGACTTCAAGGGGAGAATATATATGAAGCTAGATATTAAGAAGACGATACAAATGGGGTTCGGCTTTCTGAGTATTTGCGCCTTTTGGCAGATGTACAATGCGCTAATTCCGCTTATACTTACAGGCACCTTTCATTTGAACGAAACCATTTCAGGTATAATCATGGCCATGGATAATGTTTTGGCATTATTCCTGCTTCCTATGTTTGGAGCTATTTCAGATAAATGCCGACACAGACTTGGAAGACGTAAGCCATTTATTTTATATGGAACCATTGCAGCAGTTATTTTAATGGTTATGCTGCCAGTTGTGGATAACAGCTACTACGCTAATCCTACTGCTGGAAAGGAAGCGCTTTTTATTGGAATACTAGGTGCGCTCCTTGTTGCAATGGGTACCTATCGAAGCCCTGCTGTTGCATTAATGGTGGATTGCACAATCAAACCACTTCGCTCTAAGGCAAATGCCATTATTAATTTAATGGGAGCTATAGGTGGTATCATTTATCTTGCAGTTGCAGCAGTGCTTTATCCTGCGTCACGTACAAAGGGAATAGCTCACATCAATTATCTACCAGTATTCATTATTGTTGCAGGTATTATGTTGATATCTCTATGCATAGTAATGATTACTGTGGATGAAATAGCTTTTGTAAAAGAGGTTGCTAACTACGAGCTTCTACATCCAGAGGAGAATCTGTCTGTAGAGGATGAAAATGGCAACGAGGTTTTACCTAAGGACGTTAAACGCTCACTGGTATTCCTTTTAATATCGGTTTCATTATGGTTTATTGCATACAACGGTATGGAAACTTGGTTTACTACCTATGCAGTTAAAATGTGGGATATGGCAGTAGGTGCAGCATCCTTCTGTTTGCTTGTTGCTACTGCAGGTGCAATCGTATTTTTCATTCCATCAGGTTTGCTTGCATCTAAAATTGGACGAAAGAAAACAATCATTTTAGGTGTGGCTATTCTTGGACTTAGCTTTTTAGGTGGATTCGTATTTACGATAATTCACCCAAGCTTCTCACCGGTATTATATGTATTATTTGCATGTGTTGGTATCGGCTGGGCCTTCATCAATGTCAATTCAATGCCTATGGTTGTTGAAATGTGTAAAGGCTCAGATGTTGGTAAATTTACAGGATATTATTATACCTTCTCTATGGCAGCTCAGATTGTAACACCAATAGTTGCTGGCTGGTTGCTTAATCATGTGGGATACATCACATTGTTCCCTTACGCAACTGCTTTTGCAATACTGGCATTTATTACAATGTTATTTGTTAAACATGGAGACGGAAATGTAGAGGCAAAACGAGGCCTAGAGGCTTTCGAAGACATGGACTAATGAAGCAGAGATTTTATAGAACAAGACTAATATTTAAATATATAAGAGTTAAGATATACAATCTTAAAGGCATAAAGAAAAGAGGTAATTATTCTATGAACAGACCGTTAGTTTGGGGACATCGCGGTGCAAGCGGATACTTGCCTGAAAACACAATCCCTGCATTTGAAAAGGCTATCGAAATGGGTGCCGATGGAATCGAATTGGATATCCACAAAACAAAGGATGGCCAACTGGTAGTTATCCACGATGAAAAAATCGACAGAACATCAAACGGTAAGGGCTATGTAAAGGACTACACCTTAGATGAGCTTAGAAAGTTCAATTACAATGCTACTCATCCTGAGTGCAAGCACGCTGATATTCCTACCATGCGTGAGGTTTTTGAACTAATTAAGCCTACTGATTTAACAATCAATATCGAGCTTAAAACAGGTGTGATTTTCTACGAAGGAATAGAAAAGGATATTCTTGCCATGACAAAGGAATTTGGAATGGAAGACAGGGTTATCTATTCATCATTTAATCACTATAGCATTATGAAGATTAAGGAGCTGGACCCAACTGCACGTACCGGCTTCCTATATTCGGATGGAACTCTTAACATGCCAGAATACGGTAAGGAAAAAGGGGTAGAGGCTTTACATCCAGCATTTTATAACGTTCAGTATCCTAATTACGTTGAAAGATGTCATGAATTGGGACTGAAGATTAACACATGGACAGTTAATTCAAAGCAATATTTGCACATGGCATGCGACATGGGCTTAGATGGAATTATCACAAATCTTCCAGATGTTGCACTAGAAATTGTTAATGAATACAAGTGGGATTGATTATGAAAAAAATAGAAGACTATTTTATTAGAGAACAGGATTTTGCGGAAGGTATCAACAGCAAAATCCTTCCTTTTCTGAATGATAAAACACAGGACGGTTATTTTACAAACAAGCAGGGCTTAAAGCTTCACTATCAGAAAATCATTAATCCAGATGAGAAGGCCGCTGTTGTTATTTCTCATGGATATTGCGAATTCACCACCAAATACGTGGAAACTATCTACTATTTCTATCTGATGGGATATTCCGTTTTTATTATAGACCACAGAGGCCACGGCTTATCTGACAGACAAGTAGAGGGCCTTTGCAAGGTTCATGTAGACCATTTTGAGGACTATGCTTCAGATTTCAGCGAATTTGTTGAAAAGGTCGTAGTTCCAGAAAGTCTTACAGAAAGACTTATTCTTTTTGCTCATTCTATGGGTGGAGCTATTGCTGCGCTTTACTTAGAGCAGCATCCTACAGTTTTTGAAAGAGCAATTTTATCATCGCCTATGATACAAATATCAACAGGTGGTACCAGCAAATTCATGTTAACAGTCATGAAGCTCCTTTCATATCTACCATTTTTCAACAAAAGATATCTAAAGGGACATCACGACTACGACCATACTTACAAATATCCTAGATGCTCAGCTCTTTCTAAAGCAAGATATAACTACCAGTATGAGGAAAGAGAGCGCGAGGAGCATTATCAGACAAGTGGATGTACCTTTGGCTGGTCTAGAGAGTCTGTTAATGTTTCTAAAAAAATTCTTAAAAACGCCGATTTAGTCAAAATTCCTGTTATAATAATGCAAGCATCTAAAGATACACTTGTAATGCCAGATGCTCAAAATGAATTCGCCAGATTAGCACCAAATTGCAAGGTTCATCGTTTTGAAGGAAGCAAGCACGAAATATTTAATGCTACTGACGACATTATTCTGGATTATTACAACATGGTTTTTGATTTCTGCGAAAGCAGTAGATAGGAGTAAAAATGTCAGATCAGGATTATAGAGAAGTTGACCCAGATGAGGTAGTTGATATCTCTGATGAGGTTATAGATGAAGTAACAGATAAAAACAAATCAACAGATGAAAAAAAGGACAACAAGCCTACAGAGTTCTGTTACATATGTCATCGCCCAGATAATATCACAGGCCCTCTTATCAAAATGGCCCCAGGCATGAGCGTATGTACAGACTGTATGCAGCGCACCTTCGATTCAATGGGAGGCTTCGGCTTCGGAGGCGGAGACAATTTCAAAAATAACATGGATATGTCCAAGATGCCTAACATCAGCTTTTTAAATCTTGGCAGTCTCTTTGGAGAAGGCCCAAAGGTTAAGAACGCTCACGGTCCACAGTCAGCTAAATCAGAAGAAGACAGACCAGCACCAGCTATTGATATTAACAACATCATCCCACCACACAAAATCAAAGAAAAGCTTGATGAATACGTGGTAGGTCAGGATTACGCTAAAAAGGTTATGTCCGTAGCAGTTTACAATCATTATAAACGTGTAGCTACAGGCACAATGGATGATATCGAAATCGAAAAGTCTAACATGCTTATGCTTGGACCAACAGGTTCAGGTAAGACATATTTAGTTAGAACTTTAGCAAGACTTCTTGATGTACCTCTTGCTATTACAGATGCCACATCTCTTACAGAGGCAGGCTACATCGGTGACGATATCGAATCTGTAGTCAGCAAGCTTCTTGCTGCAGCAGGAAACGATGTGGAAAGATGTCAGCAGGGTATTATTTTCATTGATGAGATTGATAAGCTTGCTAAAAAGAAAAATACTAATCAGCGCGATGTAAGCGGTGAATCAGTACAGCAGGGTATGCTTAAGCTTCTTGAAGGTGCAGATGTAGAGGTACCTATCGGAGCATCCAGCAAAAACGCCATGGTTCCTACTACAACCATTAACACAAGAAACATTTTATTTATCTGTGGTGGCGCATTCCCAGCTATGGATGAAATCATTAAATCCCGCCTAAACAAGCATTCATCAATGGGATTTATGGCAGACTTAAAGGATAAATACGACAACGATAAGAATATTCTTCAAAAGGTTACTGTAGAGGATTTAAGAGAGTTTGGAATGATTCCAGAATTTATCGGTCGTCTTCCAATCGTATTTGCTACAGAAATGTTAGACGAGGATATGCTTGTACGTATCCTTAAGGAACCAAAGAATGCTATTATCAAGCAGTATCAGAAGCTTTTAGAGTTAGATGAGGTTAAGCTGGAATTTGACGAAGGCGCACTTCACGCCATTGCCAAAAAAGCGCTTGATAAGAAATTAGGAGCCAGAGGTCTTCGTTCAATTATCGAGGAATTTATGCTTGATATTATGTACGAAATTCCTAAGGACGAAAATATCGGTCAGGTTATAATTACAGAAGATTATATAGAGAAGAAGGGTGGCCCAAGAATTCTATTAAGAACTACTGGACTTATCCCTGAAAAAGCTGCTGCTAACTAGTTTAAAATGTTATTTATCTCCTACAGAGGTTCAGTTTAACGGTTTTTAAGTAACGTTTTTAAAAATTTGTACAAAATATTCGGACAAATTCTTTACTTTAGGGAAGTGTTCTGTTAAACTAAATCTAGTCAAGGGAAAGCTTGGCAAGTAATATATTGGAGGTACTTAGCATGAGCAAAGGTACAGTTAAGTGGTTCAACAATTCAAAGGGCTACGGATTTATTTCAGACGAGGCTGGAAACGATGTATTCGTACATTTCAGCGGCATCAATTCAGAGGGCTTCAAGACTCTCGAGGAAGGTGCTACAGTTGAGTATGAAGTAACTGATGGCGCAAAGGGACCACAGGCTGTTAACGTAACAGTAGTACGTTAATCAATTTTACATTAATCTATTTTTCGAATACCTTTGGTTGTGTTATGAAAAACAAGCTATAGGCAATAAAAAAAGATTAAGGGGAGAGGCAGCGTAGAATCTACGCTGCTTTTTTTTTAATTAATAAGGAGCGACATTGAGAAGATTATTTCATATTCTACTTAATTTATTAATTACTTCTTTAATAGCCGTAGGAATGTTTATCGGCATAGGTCTCATTTACAAAGCCAAAGTGCCTACTGAAATAGAGACACCATCGTCGTTAATCAATAATCCTATGCTGCAGGAGGCTGTTACTGTAGAAAGTGTATCCTACGACAGGTATGCTTATCAGCAGCTAGACGAAGAGGAGCAGAAGACTTACGATCAGATTTATGATTGTATTACCAGCTACAAAAGTCGTATCACCTTATCCACAAAGAACCATCAGGTTTTGGCCAACGCTTATGAAGCTGTAATGGCAGACTATGGAAATCTTTTTTGGATTAACGGATACCAATATAACACCTACACCAATGGAAAAAAGGTAGTAGGTTTGGAGTTTGAGCCTAAATATTCCATGAGTCAGGAACAAAGGGATATGTACCAGGGAATGGTTGATTCCGTAGTTGAGGAATGGCTGTCTGGAATAAGCACAGAGGCCAGCGATTTTGATAAGGCCTTATATGTTTTTGAGACCCTTATTAACAAGGTTGATTACGATACCGAAAGTATCGAGAATCAAAACATCCTCAGCGTTTTCTTGTATCAATCTACTGTATGTCAGGGATATGCCGATGCTGCCTGGTATCTATTGGATAAGCTTGGCATTGAAAGTGCCATAATCACTGGAACTGCAAATAATGAGAATCACGCATGGAATCTGGTTAGCCTGGATGGTGCTTATTACTACATGGATGTAACCTGGGGCAACAGTAAATATCTTGATAGTAACAATGATGCCACAGGAAGAATCAACTATGCATATTTGGCTATGACCACAGAGGAAATCAGCCAGAACCATGTAATTACATCTTCCTTTGAGGTGCCAGAATGCGTATCTAACGCAGATAATTATTTTGTGCACGAAGGCTTGTATTATGATTGGTTTGGAATAGATTCTATAGGTCAGAAGATAAATGAATCATATCAATCAGGAGAGGATGAAATTTCTCTTAAGTTTAGCAATACAGATATATACACCAGAGTAATTAATTATTTCTTTGACGAAAAGCATATATCTGATTTCTGCCCTGATTTGACATCGGTTTATTATTTGTTAGATGAAAATTCTAATGTCATAACAATCAAGTGGGAGTAGGCTTCAATGGATGTGGTTTTTAAAACTACATGTTGAATTAATAAAAACTATTTACGTGGGGGTAATGGGATGCTATAATACAAATATCAAATAACCTATATCATAGGAGAAATGAGGATATTATGTATAAAATTATTATAGATAGTTGTGGCGAGCTCACAGAGGATATGAAAAAAGACGGCCATTTTGTCAACGTTCCTCTTACATTGGAAGTAGACGACGCTCAGATTATCGATGATGATTCATTTGATCAGGCCAGCTTTATCAAGGCTGTTGCAGAAAGTCCTAACGCACCTAAGTCAGCATGCCCATCTCCAAATGCCTACATGGTAGAAATGGAATGCGATGCTGATAACATATATTTAGTTACATTATCATCTCAGCTTTCAGGCTCTTACAACAGTGCCTGCCTTGCTAAGGATTTATTCGAAGAGGATGACGAATCTAAGAACGTTCATGTTTTTGATTCTAAGTCAGCTTCTGTTGGTGAAACACTTATCGCTTTAAAGATTGCTGAATGCGAAGAAGCAGGCATGTCTTTCGAACAGGTTATTGAAGCTGTAGATGCTTACATTGAAGAACAGCACACATTCTTTGTTCTTGAAACACTTGAGACATTCAGAAAGTCAGGAAGACTTTCAGGTCTTAAGGCTGCTATCGCAGAAACACTTAACATCAAACCTGTAATGGGTTCTACAGAAATAGGCTATATTCAGCAGCTCGCTAAGGGTCGTGGTATGAATCAGGCTATTGATAAAATGACAAAGTGCGTTATGGATGTCACAACTAACTGTGAAAATAAAATTGTTGCAATTTCTCATTGCAACTGTCCAGAACGTGCTCTATCATTAAAGAAAAAAATGGAGTCGTTGGCCAAATTCAAGGATATATTCATCGTTGACATGAGAGGTGTCAGCACCATGTATGCAAATGACGGTGGAGTTATTCTTGTGGTCTAAATAACAATAATGACATACGAACAGGTAGTTAATACAATCGATAATAAACGCCGTTTTGGTAAAGCATGTGGAAGAGATGTTACAGTAGAATTCCTAGAAAAGCTGGGACATCCTGAAAAGGATATTAACATCATCCACATAGCTGGCACCAATGGCAAGGGTTCAGTGGCAGCTTTTGTAAGTAGTATCTTGCAGGCTGCTTCTTTTGCGTCTAAAGAACCATTTAAGGTAGGACTTTTTACATCTCCACATCTTATTGATTACACAGAAAGAATAGTGGTAGATGGCAAACAAATTAGCAGGGATGACGTGGCTAGGCTTGGGTCATATCTACTGACTCTTCAGCTTGATTTAGAGCCAACCATGTTTGATTACTGGCTGGTAATGGCTTTGCTATATTTCAAGGAGCAGGGCGTTAAATACATCGTATTGGAAACAGGCTTAGGTGGTGCCAAGGATTCTACCAATGGGCTGTCCCAGGCACCAAGGGTGTGCGCTATAACATCCATAGGCTTGGAACATACTCAGTATTTAGGAAATACCTTAGCCGCCATTGCAGGAGAAAAGGCTGGCATAATAAAGCCAGACGTCCCAGTGGTTATAGGGCAGATGCCTGCTGAAGCAAAGGATGTAATAATAGGAAAAAGCCAGGAAATGGGCTGTAAGTACGTAGAAGCTACAGAGGTTTCCTTAGACAGCAAGCTAGGGCTATTTGGAAAATATCAAAGAAAGAATGCCGCTGTTGCAGTTGAAGTAATAAGACTTTTAGATGCTGGCATCAGTGATGATATTATAAAAGAAGGGCTTGCTAAAGCAGTATGGCCAGGAAGAATGCAGCTCATATCAGATAATCCATTTATTATGGTGGATGGAGCGCATAATCCTTCAGGTGTGCAGGCTTTGTCAGATAGTCTTGCAGCGGAATTTTCAAATGAGAAATTTTCATTTATAATGGCAGTAATGGCAGACAAAGATTACCTTGAGATGGTTCACATCATCGCACCTCAGGTAAAGCGTATGTTTACTGTCACTGTGGATTCTTCCAGAGCCCTTCAGGCAAAGGAGCTTGCAGAAAGCATCAATGAAATGGGGTTAAATGCTACTGCCATGGAATCCTATGATAAGGCTTTAGAGGCCGCTAAAAAATATGACGAAAAAATAATTGTATTTGGTTCATTGTATTTTATTGGAGAAATATTGGGTGAGTTATGATCAAAACCAGAAGCGAAGCGCTTAGCATCTTAGGCTTGGGGCCAGATGCGTCATTGGCCAAAATTAAGGCTGTGTACAAAGAACTTGTTAAAAAGTGTCATCCTGATGTGACTGGCAGTAAGGATTTTACTGCTTATAATCGCATTACAGAGGCATATCAGTTTTTGTGCAACGATACTGATGGTCACGTTTTAACCCACACCCGAGTAATGGGCAAAACAACTAAGCGCCAATCAGCGTCTAATGCCGACTATGCTGCCTTCCAGAAGAAGGCCAAGGAGGCTAAGGAGCGTCGCAAGCAGGAGTTTGAACAGAAGCAGAAGGATTTTGCCGCCATGTATGAAAAGCAAGAGGCAGATTATAAACGTGCCATGGAGGCCATAGATGCCATTAGAGTTGCAAGAGCAATTCAATCCATGATATGGGCAAATGGAATGGAAAAGGATAGTGATGATAACAAAGAGTAATATTAAGGATAATAAGGTCTTTTGGAGTGTTGTGACGGTGGCATTACCTACAATGCTAGAACAGATTTTATCTGTGTTGATGCAGTATGTTGATACTGCCATGGTTGGGCGCCTAGGTGCAGATGCCACAGCTGCCGTATCTACATCTACTACCATAACATGGCTTATTGGAAGTATGCCTTATGCATTTGGTGTAGCTGCCATGACACTTATAGCTCAGGCCATAGGCTCGGGCGAGGACCATAAAATAAAGCAGGTCGCAAAACAAAGTCTTATTTTCGCCCTTGGAGTAGGTGCAGTACTGGAAATTATATGTCTTGCACTTTCACCATTTGTTGCAACCTGGATGGGAGCAGAAGAGACTATTAGACCAGCCGCTACCAGATATTTCTTCTGGATATCAGTTCCTATTATTTTAAAGAGCGTTCAGTATATCTTAGCCTCTGCAATTCGTGCCACTAAGGACACCAAAACCCCAATGGTTATTAGCATTGTCATTAATGCTGTAAACATTGTGCTTGATTATATCTTTATTTATATGTTTGGACTTGGAGTAGATGGTGCAGCCTATGCTACATGTATTTCCGCAGCCTTAGGTGGTATTCTTACTCTTGTGGTATTCTTCAAAAATCCTTACCTTGGATTCAGGGATAGCATATTTACTACGGATAAGGAAATTACCAAAAAGATTTGGAAGCTATCACTTCCAGTGTTGCTTATTAATGTTGCATCTACATCAGGCTATGTAGTTTTTGCAGGCCTTGTATCTCACATGGGTACCATCATTTTTGCGGCTCACAGTATAGCGGTAGGTGCCGAGGAGCTGTTCTATATCGGTGGCTACGGATTTAAATCTGCGGCTAATACTATGGTTGGTATTGCTTATGGTGAGCAGAATCATGATAAATATCATGCCGTTTGTGCCAGCAGTATTATTTGTACTTTGGCGGTTATGACTCTCAGTGGAATCCTATTATTCATCTTTGCAGAGCCTTTGATGGGATTTTTCACATCTGACCCAGGCGTTATAGCTTTGGGCGCTACTGTACTTAAAATGGTTGCCTTTTCCGAGCCATTCTTTGGAATGTACATCATATCCGAAGGTATTTACTATGGTCTAGGCAAAACCAAATATCCATTTGTTATAGAGTTTGCTGGTATGTGGTTGGTTAGAATTCTTGCTACTTATGTTGGTATTCATTTTTTCAATCAGGGATTGGTTTATGTTTGGACCTGCATGATTGCAGACAACGTGCTTAAAGCAATCTTTTTAACAGCACCTCTTGGTAGGTTGTGGCGAAAATAGTTATAAATAATCTAAATTGTTAAATTGAGTGTTGACATATAACTAATAGCATGATAAAGTGCTATTGGTTTTGTGGTAATTAGTTTTAATATGAGGTGAAGAATGGAACTTACAACACTTAATAAAGAGTACAGATTATTAAGAGAAGAATGTGATGAGAAATTTGTGAAAATGAGCCAGATCGAACCAAATATTAATGTTGTTGAAGAATATTGGATTACATCTGACCATACACTTGGAAATTCACGTTGCTATTTTGATTCTTATCAAATGGGAATCGAATACGCACTTGATAGAGTTGATTATAGAATGACATTAAATGCTGAAGGCCAAAAGCCTTTTATTATTCTTGTTAATGGCAAAGCTATTAATACAAAGGGTCAGCTTCAGGCATTCCTTAATGGCGAGTTTGAAATCAAGGCAGAAAATGTTGTTGAAAGCAACGTTAAGAGATTATATTCTTAATAATTCTGATATACGATTTAAGGTCCTAGCGATTAGATAATTCTAGTCGTTAGGGCTTTTTTATTTGCTTTCGTAATGATATGATTTAGAGGTTAAATAATATAAAATGAGGATTAAATATGAGCGGACTATTTGAAGATAAGGCCTTTTTAAAACGATTAGTTAATCTAACATTACCGCTGGCTTTTCAGGCACTGATGCTTGCACTTGTGGCAGCCAGTGACGCTGTTATGCTAGGCAGGGTAGAACAGAATTCTATGGCAGCAGTATCTTTAGCCACACAGATTCAGTTTATCCAAAACATGATGCTTTGTGCCGTAACAGGTTCTATAGCAATATTAGGTGCCCAGTATTGGGGCAAGGGAGATAAACAGGCCATTCATAAGATATTTGGTATGAGCCTTAGAATCGCCTCTGTTATTTCTTTATTTGTGTGCGTTCTTTGCGTAGGTTTTTCTAATCAGCTGATGTTGATTTTCGCCAGCGATTCAGAACTTATCAGAATCGGTGCAGGCTATTTAAGAATAGCAGGCTGGTCATATCTGCTTACAGGCTTTTCCCAGTGCTTCTTAGGTATGATGCGTGTTACTGATCATGCAGATAGATGCGCTTTCATTAGCTCTGGCGCCGTAATTATAAATATTATTTTAAATGCTGTATTCATATTTGGATTTTTGGGCCTTCCTGCTATGGGGGCAAATGGTGCAGCTCTAGCAACATTGCTTGCTAGAATTATAGAGCTGGTTTGGGCAGTTATATCTTCTTATCAGAAGGATTTCATTCACCCATCTTTAGGCGATTTGTTGGCAAGAGATAGACTGCTGGCTAAGGACTATATTAAATGTGGTATGCCACTTGCTGGAGCTGCTATGTTCTGGGGCGTGGGCTTTACTTCATATACAGCTATCATGGGCCATCTGGGTACAGATGCAGCTGCGGCCAATTCTGTAGCGGCAGTAGTGCGAGATTTGATGTGCTGCCTATGCGATGGTATCAGCGCCGCTGGAGGCATTATTGTTGGAAACGAACTAGGCTCAGGTGACTTGGCAAAGGGCAAGCTATATGGCGGCAGAATAGCCAAATTATCCGTGTATGTGGGATTGTTTTCTACAGCTGTGATTTTATTGGTTACTCCACTTGTAACCAGCTTTATGATACTTACACCGCTTGCTAAGAGATATCTGATTGGTATGATGGTAATAATGTCCTTTTACATGATTGGTCGTGCTATCAATACCGTAATTATCAATGGCGTATTTGCATCTGGTGGAGACACGCTTTTTGATGTGTATAGCCTTGCTGTTAGTATGTGGTGTATCGCAGTGCCACTTGCACTTTTGGGAGCATTTGTATTTAAATGGCCGGTGCTTGCAGTATATGCCTGCACCTGCGTTGACGAGGTGGGCAAGCTGCCTTGGGTATTTTTCCACTACAAGAGATATAAGTGGGTAAAGGATTTGACTAGATAAAGGAATTGGCTAAATGTAGATTTTAATTGATAGGAGAGGGAATAATGGCAACAGAGGTTTTGACAGTACAGGTTCGTATTAAGGAAGCATTAGAGGTAAAGGGTGGCATTAACGGTGCTACCATGATTTTGTTTGACGGTGAATGTTACCACGATAATTTCAAAGGCAAAATCCTTCCTGGAGGGGTAGATACACAGCGTCTAGGCGAGGATGGCCGTGTAAAGCTTTCTGCCAGATACATCATGGAAGGTGTGGATTACACAGGCAAGAGCTGCCGTATTTTTATTGAAAATAATGGAGAAATTCAATCAGATGGCCGCATTGTCACTAGTCCATGCATACTTACCGATAGTGATGCCCTTAAGCATTTGGAAAAAGAAAAGCTTACTGGAACTGTAGAAGGGGCACCAGGAGGTGTCATCATACATATTTTCCAGTAAGCTTTGGAAGTTTATTTATTAATTCTGTGAAGCTGATCGCGCTCTAAAACAATCAAGAGCTCGTTTTCAGCTTCCAATGGTTCTGCTGGGTCAAGAATCTTCCAATGACCAGTTTCATGATTCATGTAAGCGATTACGTTTATCTTATAGTTTTTACGAAGATTCAATTCTATCATGTTTTTGCCAACCCATTTGTCCATTGGCAACATTTCTACCATACATAGGTTATCATCTACTTTGAAATAATCTAGGAATGTATCAGAAGCAAGAATTCTAGCGGATTGTTCTCCACCGTATTCCTCAGGCACGATAACTTTATTTGCACCTATTTTTTTAAGAATGGATGTCATTCTGTCAGATGAGCTTTTTGCAACTACAAGAGGTACGCCAACTTCTTTCGCTACGGCAACAGACATAATACTTGCAGAAAGATTACCTGCCATAGCAACAGCTACGATATCCATGTTTTTAAGACTAAGCATTTCTACTTCATCTTCGTTTGTTAAATCGGCGCAAACGGCGGCTGTACAAAAGCCGTCCATATCCTTTAGCTTGTCTCTATCGTTATCTACAACTAAAACATCAGCACCCATTTCGTACATGCTTTTAGCAAGACTGATTCCATATTTTCCTAAACCTAAAACTGCTATTGTCTTTTTCATCAATAAACTCCTTATCCTACGAAAAATTCGCCTTCTACATATCTACATTTTGACTTATGATGGCTTCTGCCAGCAAAGAAAATTGCAAGTGAGATAGGACCTATACGTCCCAGGTACATAGCAATAATTATTATAATCTGTCCTATGCTGTTCAAGCTTGAAGTGAGGCCGCGAGATAATCCAACAGTAGCGGAAGCACTGATAACCTCGTATAGTCCGTCCTGAATATTAATAGGGTTTGTAATGATTAATGCCAGTGTTAAAACTATAATTGTAAATGTAGCCACTGCAACAATTACAGATGCCTTGCGCATGCTTTCATCTGTAACGCGTTTATTAAAAATTACGCTTTGATCATCATCGTGGATGTAGGCAATAATATTTAATAAAGCCAGGAAAATAGTAATTGTTTTTACACCACCTGCTGTACCGATTGGAGAGCCACCGATGAACATCAGTGTATATGATATGACGCATGAAAAATCTGTCATATTCTCCTGTGGGATGGATGAAAATCCTGCAGTTCTTAAAGTGATTGATTCAAAAAAGCTGTTAATAACCTTATCAAAAAGCGAAAGGTTACCAAGTGTGCCAGGGTTGTTATATTCTGCAATAAAAAATGCCATAGCACCGGAAACAATCAGGAAAGTAGTTACTGTCACAACCAGTTTAGTGTGTTCTGTAAATCTTTTAAAAATCTGAACAGGTGTAAATCCTTTTACGATGCCAGCTTTGATTTTTTCGGACATATCAAACCAAACTACATATCCTAAACCACCTAGAATAATCAAAAGCATGGTTGTAATCATAATCAATGGATTTGATTTATAATCCATCAGACTGTTGTTTCCAATAATGTCTATACCTGCATTACAGAAGGCTGAGACAGAGTGGAAAATAGAGAACCATATTCCCTTTGCAATGCCATATTCTGGAATGAAATATATGGCATAAAGGGCTGCTCCCGTTAATTCAATCTTAGCAACATCTTTTGAGATTCTAATTAAAATCTTTAGAATACCAACATCTGTTTTTAGATTCAGGGAATCCTGTAGCATCATTCTATCGCCCAAAGAAAACTTCTTTTGGGTGATGAGCATTACCATAGAAATAACTGTGATAATACCGTATCTACCACAACAAGCCCCGTAACACAGGTAGAAGTGGTGGCTGTAAACAGAGCTACCAGCGGATTTGTCCACTGCCCTGTGGCAGAAGATATAGGAAGCATCAAAAGCAACGCACCTATAATAATCGCCCACAAGAAACTTAAAGGTATCAATTGTACCGATGATATTTTTTTCTTTTTCATAAATGTCTCCATATATCGAAGAGAATCGTGATATGTTAGTATCACAAAAAGAAATAATAGTACAAGCGTGTATAAATGTAAATAAAAAGGTTTAGATAGGAGAGTATTTATTTCTATCGTGGTTGTTGGGGGGGATAGTGTACGGGAATATAGCTATAATCTTATAGATTTCCGTAGATAATAAAAGAAGTGTGGCATAACTACGCCACACTCTAACATATATATGTTAATACACTTCATCTAATAAAAGTGATAATCCTTAGGGTGAGATTAAAAGATGCTATTTAAGTTTAATCTTACGGAAATAAGCGAGAGTACTTTGGATTTGCTGTAGAAATGTAAAAATCTAATTCACATTAGTTCCATCCGTCCCGTCTCGATGTAAAGTGCTCTTTAGTATAAAAAAATAAGGTTGCCCATTCGGACAACCTTATTTTTTATACTAAAAGAGCGCGAGACGGGACTCGAACCCGCGACCCCCACCTTGGCAAGGTGGTGCTCCACCAACTGAGCCACTCGCGCATATCTGTTGTTGTGTTTGCCTCAAC
>CACYLQ010000028.1 GCA_902775195.1 uncultured Pseudobutyrivibrio sp. | reverse complement strand
AACTTCTTTTTCTTTTGCTGTATAAGCCTTTAAAACTGTTTTTTCAACATCAGAAGCATTAGCGTCATAAAAGGCATTGATATCTATAAGTCCGTTTTTAATAAGTGAATAATAAACATCATAAATAGGTACAATAACATCTGATGATGAATTGATATTAGATTCCTTTATGTTTTGAATCTTGGAATACAAAATACCCGCAATCTCCTGTTCCAGAAGAATGTATGCTGCCTT
Source organism: uncultured Pseudobutyrivibrio sp. (assembly GCA_902775195.1). Lineage (GTDB taxonomy): Bacteria > Bacillota > Clostridia > Lachnospirales > Lachnospiraceae > Pseudobutyrivibrio. The sequence goes on along the minus strand of CACYLQ010000028.1, from coordinate 24,664 downwards.
TTGTAAATCCATATCTATAGAAAGATAAACATCATTACCAGATTCAGAGGCCTTGTACTCTCCTTCTGCAATGGTATTACCAACACTATCTACGTAGATGGTCTCATAGCCCTTTGTACCAGAAAGATAATCATTCATGTACTTTTCTATACCAGACTTACCTACTACATCTGTAGCTTCTACGTTTTCATCTGTTTTAGATAATTCCTTGTATTCAGATGTAGAAATCTGACCTGTATATCCAATGATATGAGCGAAATACTCACTATCTACGTATCTACGTAAGGATTTTTCTTCAACATCAACACCTGTAAGTTTGTTAATGTTTTCTTTGATGAAGGCAACAGATTCTTGAGATACATCTGAAGCAATAACAGTTGAAATGTACTTCTGATATGAGTTCTGACCCATATTGTAACGAACAACCATTATTTCATATTTAAGCTTCTTGGAATATTTGTCAGAGATGTTGTAAACCTTGTCACCCTGAAGATAATCAATGATTTGGTCTGGTGTAGCTGTAGCCTCATCAAAACCAAGTTTTTCGTTATATTCTAGATCATCAATACTGTTTTTGCCGAAAACATCAGCTCTAAATCGTTGTAAAGATGTTCCAGAGCTTAAAAATTGATACTGACCTGAAGAATCAATAAAAATACCAAAATTATTATCGATTCTGTCGCCGTTTTGCTCTAGCTTCTTTACAATACGACCGATTTCCCTATTGAGGCTCTCACTTCTTTCAGCCTTGGAACTATATGTACCATTATCTTGGATGGTAACAGCATAAACTAATTCGTTATAGGCAAGCAGATTTCCATTTCTATCGTAAATGTTTCCTCTTGTGGCTGGAATTGTTTCTGTTTTTTCGAGCTTAAGATTGTAGTTATCCTGGTATTCACTACCGTTGATAATCTGTAAATAAAAAAGACGTGAAATAAGAACAGTAGCAAATGCAATCATTGCTACTGAAACTACACGAATACGTGATGATAAAAAGTTTTTTAAAAAGTCCTTAATAATTTCCAATTCTATCAGAACCTTTCTTTTCTAATTTTTCTACCCAATTGTTTAAGTGAAGAATAATATAATAAACAAAAATGGATACTAATAAAGTATAAACAACCTCAGGTAAAATGATATTCATCAAGTAAAAGTAAAAATCATGCTGAGATCTGATAGCAAATAAAACTAAGAATGTAATTATTCCATATATGAAATCGCTTGTTCCAATTAAAATCATAGGCAATCTTAAATCATCACCAAAAAACTGTTTTCTGAACAAGCCATTGAGGAATCCGATATACATGTAAATTAATGCATAAGTACCGAAGATTCCTCCTGAAAAAATATCTAATAGTAATCCAGAAAAGAAGCCTGTTAAAATTCCATATCTTCTACCCTTCATAAAACCATAGGTAGAAACTATACAAATGATGACATTAGGAGTAACTCCTGCCAGTCTAAAACGACTGAAAACCCCCATTTGTAGAAGGAAGCTTACGTAAATGACGATAGCAATTATTATTACTTTTTTAATTTGCTGTTTAACGTCACTCATTTCTTATAAGACTCCTTTTGCTGTAAAATAACTAATACATCTGAAAGATGTTTAAAATCAACTACTGGTGTAACTGTTCCAGATTTTGTAAGTTCGTTTTCGTCTAATGAAACACTAGAAACATATCCAATCATTAAACCTGGTAAATATTTATCAGATATGTTTGAAGTAACAATAATATCTCCAATAGCAACCTTATCTTCGTCGTCATCAAGATTAGAGAATAAAATAAGATTGTCGTTTGTCATGCTTTCAAGTGAGCCAGAAACAATACAATTGTCTTCTGTAGATGAAATAGTTGCGCTGACATTAGATGTATCATCAATGATAGCTCTAACTACTGCATAAGACTCTCCAACAGATGAAACAATACCAACAAGGCCGCCATCTGCAATGACATTCATGTTCTTTTCTATTCCATCCTTAGAACCCTTATCAATGGTGAAGGTATTGAACCAGTTAGAGGTTCCCTTACCAATGATTCTTGCCCCTGTTGTTTCGTAATCATAATATGTCTGGTCAAGGTCGTATAAATCCTGAAGCTCATCAAGTTCTTTAAGCTTAAGCTCCATGTTGCTAATAGTCGAATTTAAATCATCGACTTGGGCTCTTAATTCTTCATTCTCGTTAACAAGCTCTTCCTTTGTCTTTGTATCGGCCGATGAAATTGCAATGCTGCTTCCGATATAATCAATTCCCTTTTGCATAGGAATAAACATATGGTTAGCAATAGTCTTAAGAGGCCCACCTGAAAAACTTGTTGAATAGCTAAAGAATAAAAGCATTACGCAAAGAATAGATAAAATCATGAGTAAGTATTTACTTTGAATACTTCCGCCGTTTTTTCTTTGTCTCATATTTCCTCTTTATTATTTAAAAATTCTATTTTTCATACTATATCCGTAAATCTTGTATTTAGAATCTGAAAGTACCTGACCTAAACCTCTAACACAAGACTCCTGTGGATCCTCAAAGGCGTTAACCTTGATGTTAGTAACCTGTGAGAATAAATCTGTAAGCTGATAAAGCTGTGATGTACCACCTGTAAGATAGATACCAGAATGAACGATATCCTTTGCAAGCTCTGGTGGAACCTTTTCAAGGATAAGCTTTACGTTTGTACAGAATGTCTCTAAATCTGTCTTAATAGCATTGTAGATTGTGTCGCTTTCGATTTCCATTTCGATTGGAAGGCCGCTGACTACGTCTCTACCTACAACAGTAAGCTTACCGCCTCTGCCCTCAAGAGCTGAGCCGATTTCTTCTTTAAGCTGCTTAGCAGTCTTCTGACCAATCACAAGATTAAAGTTACGCTTAAGGTATGTAACGATAGATTCATCAATCTGGTTTCCACCGAAAGGAAGAAGCTCTGATAAAACTAAGCCACCTAAAGAAATAACTGAGATTTCTGTTGTGTCAGCACCTAAGTCAACAACCATAACACCTGTTGGCTCTGATACATCAAGTCCAAGACCGATAGCAGATGCTATAGGCTTTTCGCATACGCGGATAGAATGAGGCTTGTTCTTTGATTTGCTGAATAAATCTGCGAAAGCCTTCTTTTCTACTTCTGTAATATCTGTTGGTACAGCAACTACGATATCGCTGCCCTTGATTTTGCCCTTAAGGTCATGCTCTAAAACCTGGAAAAGTAATGTTTGCATGTTATCAAAATCAGCAATAACACCAGAGATGATTGGGAAAGAAACATTGATTGTCTCAGGTGCCTTCTCATACATAGAATATGCGCTATCTCCGTAAGAATACATCTGATTCTTATTAACAATAGCAATTGTGTTTTTAATATTAGTGATTGAATTGTTAGAACCACTGAAAACCTTTAGGTTCTGTGTTCCAATATCAATACCAAATGAATTGGCCATGACATTCCTCCATATATTTAAACTTATAGTATTTAAGCATTTTTGCTCATAATCATAAAAATTTTAACACAGTTGAGATGTGTTCACAAGGCAAGCATCCACTAGTTTTTGTAATGATTTAAGAATACCTATCTTAGCGTGATTCCATGTAAGACCACCCTGGAAAAATGCTGTGTATGGAGCACGAAGTGGACCATCAGCTGATAATTCGATAGATGAACCCTGTACGAATGCACCTGCTGCCATAATAACCTGGCTATCATAGCCTGGCATATCCCATGGCTCAGGTGTAACGTATGAATCTACAGGAGCTGCTGCCTGAATTCCCTCACAAAAAGCGATAAGACCTTCTGGCTTATTAAATGAAACCGCCTGAATGATATCGTATCTTTCCTCTGTTGAATTAGGGATACATAAAAATCCAAGCTTTTCGTATACGTTTGCTGCAAAAATCGCGCCTTTAAGAGCGCCTGCAACAACTGTTGGTGCAAGGAAAAATCCCTGGTAGAAGGACTGCATAATTCCTAAAGATGCACCTACCTCTTTTCCAAGTCCTGGAGATGTTAATCTATGAGCTGCATTTTCAACGCAAGCCTTAGTACCTACGATATAACCGCCGATAGGAGCAAGTCCGCCGCCTGGATTCTTAATTAAAGAACCAACGCACATGTCAGCTCCAACCTCTGTAGGCTCAATCTTCTCAACAAATTCGCCGTAGCAGTTATCAACCATGCAGATTATATCTGGCTTGATATTTTTGATAAAAGAAATAAGCTCTCCTATCTTTTCTACAGAAAGTGTAGGTCTATTTGCATAACCCTTTGAACGCTGGATTGTAACAAGCTTTGTTTTTTCGTTGATGGCAGCTTTGATTCCATCATAATCAAAATCGCCATTATCTAATAAATCAACCTGTGAGTATGTGATTCCATATTCTGCAAGTGAGCCATTTGAAGGTCTGATGCCGATAACCTCTTCAAGAGTATCGTAAGGCTTTCCTACAGGTGAAAGGAGCTCATCTCCTGGTCTTAAGTTACTCATTAATGCAAGTGCAAGTGCATGTGTACCACATGTAATCTGTGGACGAACTAATGCATCCTCTGCCTTAAATACAGAAGCGTATACCTTTTCAAGTGTATCTCTACCAATGTCGTCGTATCCATAGCCTGTAGATGTATTAAAGCACTCAGCTGCAACCTTATGCTCCTGCATGGCCTTTAATACCTTAAGCTGATTGTATTCAGCTACATCATCAATTTCTTTAAATCTAGGCTCTAAGTTTTTTACTATTTCATTTCCATAATCGAATACTTCTTTAGAAATACCGAATTCCTTGTAAATCTCAAACACTTTCTATAATTCCTTTCTTTCTTAAGGTAGATAAAATCTCGTTTAATAGCATATCTTCCGATGTGTAAACTGTTTTATCCAGCCAAATAACTTCCTTTTCACGTCTAAACCATGTTAGCTGACGTTTTGCATAATTTCTGGATTTTTTCTTGATAAGTTCAACTGCGTCTTCTAATGAACCATTGCCATCTAGATAATCTAACAGCTCCTTATAGCCGATTCCATCCATTGCTGTCATGCCCTTTTTTACACCCTTTGCGACAAGTGATTTGACTTCATCTACAAGACCTTCATCAATCATCTTATCAACTCGGGCATCTATGCGATTATACAACAATTGTCTATCATCATTCAGTACAAAATATGCAAAATTATAAGGACTATTTTTTTCTTTTTGGGTAGCATTATGTACAGAAAACTTCTCTCCCGTTTGTTCATAATACTCAATAGCCCTAATTACGCGCTTTACATTGGCAGCTGGGATAGATTCAGCAGATTCAGGGTCGATAGCCTTTAGCTTATCATGCAATGCCTCTTGGCCAAATTCAGCAGCATACTTTTCTAAGCTTTCGCGGTATGATTTGTCTATTTCGTTTTCTGTGAAATCAATGTCGTATAAAATAGCCTGAATATAAAATCCTGTGCCACCACAAATGATTGGAACCTTGCCTTTTGCGTAGATTTCTTCAATGGCAGCTTCTACCATTTCCTTAAAGCGTACTACATGGAAATCTTCAGTTGGGTCAATAACATCAATAAGATGATGTGTAACCCCGTCCATTTCCTCCGGCATAATCTTAGCTGTTCCGATATCCATGCCCTTATAGATTTGCATTGAATCAGCAGAAATAATCTCGCCATTTATTGCTTTGGCGAGATTAATAGACAATGATGTTTTTCCAACGGCCGTAGGGCCTGTTAAAATAACTAAGTTTTTCATTAAACAATCCTTTTGAACTTTTTGGCCAGTTCGTATTCAGAAAATGATATCATTGTTGGTCTTCCGTGAGGACAATGATATGGATTTTCAAGCTTTAATAAATCATCTATTAAGGTTTTGATTTCTGGAAGTGATAATCTGTTGTTTCCTTTAACTGCTGCCTTGCAAGACATTGAAGCTACTCTTTCTACTATCATATCAAATGAATCTGAAGATTTGTAGTTAGCGCAATCTGCAAGGATTTCCATAAATAAAGCCTTTGAATCAAGATTAAGCATATTCCCAGGAACTCCATTTATGGCAAGCTCGTTACCACCGAAGGACGAAATTTGAAAACCTATTTTTTCGAAAGCTTCGTGATAGGTTTCAAATAATAAAACATCCTGTGGTGAAAGTGATATTATAACTGGCGGACTAATCATTTGAGAAGTCATCTCGTTATTCTTAAGTCTAGCCATTGTTTTTTCAAATAACACCTTTTCGTGGGCTGCATGCTGATCGATAATATACATGTTTTTATCGTATTCGATAATCCAGTATGTATCAAATACCTGACCGATTATCTTATGTTCTTTAACAGCTTCCTTAGCAAGAAAGCTGATTTGCTCATATTTTTGTCCACCCCTGTTGTTGTCAGCAAATTTCTTTTCATATGGTGTGTCGTTTCTGATTTGAGCTGTAACCTGGGCTTTGATTTTTTCCAATCTGTCTTTTTCAAATGGCTCAGGCATCTTTACAGGCCGTACTGGTTCAACTGGTGCTGGTGCCTGTGGTGGAATAATTTCCACTGTTTTTTGCGAATAAGATGATTCCGTTTTAGTAACAGCAGGTTCATCAATATGAGCCTCAAGAACATCTTCTCTTTTTCTAAGTCTATTATTTATAGTCTTAGTAAGAAGCTCTAGTATAAAGCTCTCATCCTCAAATCTAACCTCCTGCTTTGTAGGGTGCACATTAACATCAACAACATCAGAATCAAAATCAATATTAATTACAAAAAATGGATACTGATGCCCCATCAAAAAGCCATAATAGCCTTCTTCGCAGGCTTTAGATAGATGATTGCTTTTTATATATCTGTTATTAACGAAAAAGTGCTCAAAAGCACGGTTGCCTCTAGCGATTACAGATTGTCCTATAAATCCAGATATTCTAACCTTTTCGTCACTATAATCTATATCTAATACATTTGATGCTATCTGACGACCGTATATCTGATAGATTGTATCAGACAGGCTGCCGTTACCAGATGTCATTAGCTTTTCCTTGCCATTTAAAAGGAACTTAAATGATATTTCAGGATGGGATAAAGCTAAATGCTCTACAACATCAAAAACATAGCTTCCTTCAGTGCTTTCGGATTTAAGGAATTTCTTTCTTGCTGGAGTATTAAAAAACAGCTGTCTTACGATAAATGTAGTTCCGTTTGGAGCACCAATATCTGTAAGAGAAATCTCCTTGGCGCCTTCTATGATGTAGCTGGCACCTAAAAGACTATCCTTTGTTTTTGTAATAAGCTCTACTTTAGCTACAGCTGAAATACTTGAAAGAGCTTCACCTCTAAAGCCTAATGACCTTACAGAAGCTAAATCCTCAGCAGACTGAATCTTGCTGGTTGCATGTCTTAAAAAGGCGATTTGGATTTGATCTTTATCGATTCCAGAACCATTGTCTGTAATTCTAAGATATTCGATTCCTCCGCCTTTTATCTCAACAGAAATAGCAGTTGCACCTGCATCTATACTGTTTTCTATAAGCTCTTTTGCTACAGAAGCAGGTCTTTCAACAACCTCTCCTGCAGCTATTTTATCAATGGTATCCTGGCTTAGTATGTTTATTTTTCCCATTATTCATTTACCCTGTTATGAAATTCATACAATAAGTTCATTGCTTCAAGCGGAGTGATTTTAGTTACGTCCAAATTCTTTAAATCAGAAATAATGGTAGCATCACTTTCAGAAATAGAAATGCCTGATAGTGACTGAAGCTTTTCTTCCATCTTTTCCTGCATTGCTATTTTGTCTGAAACAGCTGCAATATCATTTTCATTTAAAGAATTAACTATAGTACGTGCTCTAGATAACACCTCTTCAGGAAGCCCTGCCAGTCTGGCAACCTGAATACCGTAGCTTTGATCTGCGCCGCCTGGAATAATTTTTCTAAGGAATATAATATCCTCGCCTAATTCCTGTACTGCTATGCAGTAGTTATGAACTCCTTTTAACTGACCTTCTAATTCAGTAAGCTCATGGTAGTGAGTTGCAAATAAAGATTTAGCTCCGATATTGTAAGCAATATGCTCTACCACTGCCCATGCAATTGAAAGTCCATCGTAGGTAGATGTTCCTCTACCAATTTCATCCAAAATAAGAAGAGATTTGCTGGTAGCATTATGTAGAATATTTGCTACTTCATTCATCTCTACCATGAATGTAGATTGGCCGGTAGACAAATCATCTGATGCGCCTACACGTGTAAATATTCTATCAACAACACCAATAGTAGCTTCTTCAGCCGGAACAAAGCTTCCTATTTGCGCCATGAGAACTATAAGTGCTACCTGTCTCATGTAGGTAGATTTACCTGCCATGTTAGGACCAGTGATAATAGCGATTGTGTTAGAATCTAAATCCAAATAACAATCGTTTGCAATAAACTGATCTGCATTTATCATCTGTTCAACTACAGGATGTCTACCTTCTTTTATATCAATAACGCCTCTGTTATTAATAACAGGTTTAACATAATGATTCTTTTCTGAAACTACAGCTAAAGAGATGATTGCATCTAAAACTGCAATCGCCTTAGCGCTAATTTGAATTCTATCAACCTCTGCAGCAATTGTATCTCTAACTGTTTTAAAGAATTCATACTCAATAGTGTTAAGTCTATCTTCTGCACCAAGTATGCTGTCTTCTAATTCCTTAAGCTCAGGTGTATAATATCTTTCAGCATTAGCTAAGGTCTGCTTTCTAACATAATAATCTGGAACCAAATCCTTGTAGGAATTAGTTACCTCAAGATAGAACCCAAAGACTTTATTAAACTTAATCTTTAGATTTTTAATACCTGTCTTATCGCGCTCCTTTGCCTCTAAATCTGCCAGCCATTTTTTGCCGTCTATTTTAGCAGCTCGAAGCCTATCAACCTCTTCGTTGTAGCCAGTTTTGATAATATCTCCATCTCGGGAAGATATTGGTGGCTCCTCAGCAATAGCTGAATCGATAAGAACATATAAATCCTTTAAATCATCGATATTTGAATTCAAGTCATTAATAAGATGACATGAAAATCCGTTAAGCAAAGCCTTGATTGGAGAAAGCATTCCAATAGACTGCTTAAAGGCAATTAAATCTCTAGGATTAGCCGATTGATATGTAATCTTAGTGATAAGCCTTTCTAAATCGTAAACTGATGAAAGATATTCTCTAAGCTCTTCTCTATCTATTAGAGATTTGTTTATTTCTTCAATGGCATCCTGTCTTCTGATTATTTCATCGACAGATACAAGAGGCTGCTCTATAAAGCTTTTAAGCTGTCTTGCTCCCATTGCTGTTTTTGTCTTATCTAAAACCCATAAAAGAGAACCACGCTTTGATTTGTCTCTCATGGTTTCTGTTAGCTCCAGATTTCTTCTGGTAGAGCTATCAATAAGCATGAATTTTCCGTCTGTATAAGGTGTGATGTGAGTTAAATGTGTAAGCTCTGATTTCTGGGTTTCTTTTAAGTAGATTAAAAGTGAGCCTGCAGCCACCTTGCCCACAGGAAAATCTATTAAGCCTAGTCCTTCTAAAGAATGAGCCTTAAAATGATTTAAAAGCTCTCTAGTGCTAAGCATATCATCAAAATATGATTCATCTAATTGCGAAAGAGCACATTCTAGCTTTTCGGCTATATCTGTAATATCTATACCAGATTCATAAAGTGATTTATGATAAATGATTTCCGCTGGATTGAATCTAAAAAGCTCGTCTGTAAATGATCTGGTATTATCTACCTGTGTTAAAAAGAAATCAGCAGTAGATACATCACAGGTTGCAATTCCAAAAACGCCCTTATTGTAAACAAGAGACATAATGTAATTATTGCTGCCTTCCTCCAAAGCAAGCTGGTCGATGTTTGTACCAGGTGTTACTACTCTGATAACCTCTCGTTTAACAAGACCTTTTGCTTCCTTTGGGTCTTCTACCTGCTCACAAATAGCTACCTTATAGCCTCTGGCAACTAATCTGTTTATATATGTATCTGCAGCATGAAATGGAACACCACACATAGGCGCTCTTTCTTCCATTCCGCATGATTTACCAGTAAGAGTTAATTCTAATTCCTTTGAAGCTGTTTTAGCATCCTCAAAGAACATCTCGTAAAAATCACCTAATCGGTAAAATAAGATACAATCTTCATATTCAGCTTTTGTCTTAAGATACTCCTGCATCATTGGAGTGTATTCTGCCACTAATATTCCCACCTATTCTATATGTTAATGTTTGCTATGACTGCTTCAGCTACCTTTATGCCGTCCATAGCCGCTGATGTTATTCCACCTGCATAGCCTGCACCTTCACCACAAGGATAAAGACCAGCTACGTTAGACTGAAACAGCTCGTTTCTGTTAATTCGAACTGGAGATGATGTTCTGCTTTCAACACCGCTAAGGATTGCATCATCTCTATCGAACCCTTTTATTTTAGACCCAAATGTACCCATGGCGTCAATAATTGACTGATAAATATCTTGAGAAAATATATCAGAAAGCATTCCAAAGGATGTTTTTCCTTTAGTTTCTGATGAAAATGCGCCATAGGATGAGCTTAATTTGTGTTGCTTGAAATCACCATAAAGCTGCTGAGGTATAAAACCGCCACCTGCTTTAAATGCAGCAGCTTCTATACTTCTTTGGTATTCTATTCCAGAAAGAGGATTGGTTTTATCAAATTCTCTTTCTCCAACCGAAACAACAATTGCGCTATTTGCATTTTTGCTGTCACGCTTTGAATAGCTCATACCATTAACTACAAGCCTGTTTTCTTCAGAAGAAGAATTTACAACAAAGCCTCCTGGACACATACAAAATGAATAAACACCTCTGCCGTTTTCAAGGTTTGTTGCAAGCTTATATGGTGCGGGCTCAAGCTTTTCAAAAGCATTGTCATACATGACTCTTGAAATCATTTCCTGTGGATGCTCTATTCTAAAGCCAACAGCAAAATCCTTGGCCTCCATATGAATGCCCTTATCAAACAAGCATTTAAATGTATCTCTGGCACTATGGCCGATGGCTAAAATAACATTGTCTGATGTGTATTTTTTACCCGATGCCATGACACCTTTAATATAGCCATCCTCAATGATAAAATCTTCAACCTTTGTATCGAATAAAAATGTTCCGCCAAGATTAATGATTTCATTTCTCATGTTAGCGATTACAATCTTTAAGATATCTGTTCCGATATGAGGCTTGTAATCATATAGGATATTTGCAGGTGCCCCAAACTTAACAAAGGTCTCTAATACATATTTGTTTCTGCCTAATTTATCATTAACAAGAGTATTAAGCTTGCCATCGGAAAATGTACCGGCACCACCTTCGCCAAATTGGACGTTGGATGCAGTATTAAGTACCCCTGTCTCCCAAAACGCAAGAATATCCTTTGTTCTATCCTCTACCTTTTTGCCTCTTTCAATAACAACCGGATTCATGTTATTTAAGGCTAAAATATATGCAGCAAAAAGACCTGCTGGTCCTGCTCCAATAACGATTGGAGATTCTACCTTTTTTGTAGCCTTAGGTATCGCATATACGATATTTTTATAAAGATTAATATTGTTATCTTTTTTCGATTTTGCAATTATCTTCTTTTCCAAATCAGAAGCTACTGTAACTACAATCGAATATACAAAGTAAACATCAGGCTTTTTTCTGGCATCAACAGATTTCTTAATAATAGAATAATCCTTAATGTCCGAAGAATTAATCCTTAGCTTCTTTGCCACTATATCTTTTAACTTAGATTCATTTTCATAAACGCTAAGCTTAATTTGATCTACTTTTATCATTTCATCACCTTAATCAAATCATTTGCCGCAATAGTTGCAGATGTATATGCCCAGGTAAGATTGTAACCGCCGCAAATGCCATCCACGTCTAATACTTCACCTATGAAATATAGTCCCTTTTGATTATTGGCCTCCATTGTATCTGTGTTTATTCCAGATAGATCTACTCCTCCTGCAGTAACCTGAGAGCTGTCAAAGCCCTTAGTACCATTTATTGAGACTATAAAGCATTTGAAATTATATACAAGATTTTCAATATCCTCGTCATCTAGCTTTGATACCAAAGTATCACCGTATATTCTTGATAGGCTTACAACCTGTTCAATTGCTTTTTCATTACAAAGGCCCACTAAGCTTGATAGAATAGTTTGATTTTGATTTTTTGAAAATCTATTCTTAATCTCTTCCTTTAGCTGTTCATTAGTAAGATATGGGATAAAGTCAATTCGTATATCCGATAATGCTCTATCTAATTCATCAAAGCCAACAAAACGGCTGATACACATTACAGGATAACCAGAAATACCGTCTTTGTTAAACTGTATTTCACCTTCACAAGAATGATCCTTGTAGGTTACGATACCTACTGCTCTGACTCCAGCCAAATCCTTAAGACATATATCATTAGATTTAAGTCCAACTAATGATGGTGCAAGCTTTGTTGTAGGAATTTTGAATTTGCTCGCAAGCTTATAGCCTACCTTAGATGAACCAAGTGTAGCGGCTGAAAGTCCGCCAGATGCAACGCAAACCTTTTTAGCTTTAATAGCAGCTCTACTGGTTATTACCGTAAATACGTTATTATAATCAACATCAGTAACTCTATTATCTAAGAATAAGTCTATATTTAATGAATCTACTTCTTTTTCAAGTGCTTCACGTATTGTTTTAGCCTGATTGGTGTAAGGATAATAATATCCGTCAAAATCTCTATCAAATACTCCCAGTTCTTTAAAGAAATCTCTAATTTCCTGATGATTATCAGTAATAAAGGATAAATCAGAATTGCTATAGAAATAATCTTTTGACATTCTGCTATTTGTAAAATTACATCGGCCGTTTCCAGTTGAAAGGATTTTTCGTCCTACAATTCTGTTTAAGTCACATAAACATACCAAAAGACCTGCTCTTGCAAGCTTAATTGCAAGAACAAGTCCAGAAAAACCAGCTCCAACTATACAAACGTCATAAATCTTTTCATCTGTATGCATCGAACTACCTCAATAAATGTAAACTATAAGCTATGTTGCAAAGCTTACTTCCACCTGGGAATTTAAGCAATGTTTCTTCATCTACGCCCTTAAACATAAATAGTGCAAGGAAATAAACTACAACTGCAAATAAGATTGCAATAACACAAGCAAATAAGTTAGCTGCTCTGCGTGATACAGCCATAACAAAAAGTGCATCAAACATGTGATAAATCAAATATGCAACAAGTCCCATAACTGCTGATGCCTCAAGAGGAGCTATAACTACTCTTCTTACATCGATTGATGCTCCTGAGAATCTAAGCACAGCTGATTGGTTAAGTATGCACATTAGTAATGCATAGAATGCATTTGCAATAATTACCGCATAGATATGTAGATGGAATGCTTCGATTAGAATTACAAGTAATACTAAATGAGCTATTAAAGCTACAACTGCATTCTTAACTGGTATAGTCATTTTATCGATTCCCTGCAAAATACCGTTTGATAATGTAGACAGAGAATAAAATACTACAGAACAGCCACCGATTACTAACATCATTGCGGAAGATTTTTCTGCATCGTTAAATAATAACTGAAGAATTGGTGATGCAAGAACCATTAAGCCTACCGCACATGGGAAAGCGATAATCATAACAAATCTGTTTGCCATGTTAATCTGCTTTTTAACCAGCTTTTTGTCGTTAGCATTAAAAGCTGCTGTAAGACTAGGTACTGTAGATGCTGCCATAGCCGAAGCAATAGATAGAGGTACATTGATTAATACTTTGTATTTACCAGTGAATACACCCCAGCTTTTACTTGTTTCTGATGCAGCATAGCCCTGCAATAAGGCAAGGTTTTTGAAAATACCCTGGTCAATAATTGAGCTTATATTGTAAACCGTTGTACTAAGAAGTACAGGAATAATAGTCATTATTAAAATAGGTAAAATATCGCCATAGGATTCTAATCGCTTATGCTCATCCTTTTTCATCATCCTCTTAAAAGGCTTTTGAAATGCGAAAAATATAAATAAGATAAATATTAAAGCAAATCCCGCACCAGTAGATGTACCTAAAGTTCCTCCTGCTGCGCCATAGGCTGCAGAATAGTTCTTAACATCTCCTAATACGCCACCAACTCTTTTACCATAGCTAAATAGAATGTTTGCGGCAACAACCGATACTATCGCATTTACGATTTGCTCTCCAATTTGTGATATTGCACTTGGAATCATCGTTCCAAGTCCCTGGAAAAATCCTCTAAATACACCAAGTAAAGCAACTACAAGCAAAGTAGGTGCTAAAACCTTAAGTGCTATAGCTGAAAGAGGTGTCTTTAATAATGTTCCAGTAAAGAATTCTGCGCCAAAGAATACAACCAGTGATGCAATTCCACCACTGATAAACGCAAAAAGAAGGGCGCCGCCTAAAACCTTGTTTGCGTCCTTTACGTGCCCCCTAGCCATTCTTGCAGATACTAGTTTAGAAACTGCAAGAGGAATGCTATATGAAGATATAAGTAATATTATGTTGTAAATTTCGTAAGCAGTGCCGTAATAATCATTTCCCGTATCCCCAATAGTAGCCGTAAGTGGGATTCTGTAAATGAGTCCCACAATACGGCTAATGATTGAAGCTATAGCAAGGATACTTCCCTGCATTAAGAAACCGGCATCGCCTCGCTTGTTTCTTTTTGTCATAAACTAATTATTTTGCCTTACTAAAATCTGATTTGTTTGCATAGTACTGAGTCTCATCAGTATATTCCTTCTGACAAGCCTGAATCCATGTAGTACCAATGTTAAGCTGGATTTCCTCACCAGTATTTACATCATAGTAATGTGTAACATCTGTATCGCCATCTTTAGACCATACGATATCAATCATCTTACCATTTGTGATGTACTTACCTGTACCAGTGTTATAAGAAAGTAAATATCCTAAGTACTGTGAGCCTTCGTATGTCCACCAGTCAACATTTTCAATGATGATGTTCTTTGCTGTAAGCTGCTTTCCTGAACCACCATCAACCTGTTTCTGATTGAACTCATATCTGTAGTACAATCCATCATCCTCATTGTAAATCCAATAAGGCTTATTTGTGTAATAGTATAACTGAATTGCCTGGCAATCCTTACCTGACTCAAGAGCGTTGCCATCAGCAGCGAATTTGAAATGTGGCTCGTAGTTTGAAGGAAGTGCTGTATCATAGCCTAGACTTACCTGTACGGTATGAAGCAGCTGAGCCCTTCTTACCCTCAAGTGTTAAAGCGTTAAGGTTATCTACAAGATTCTTATCATCGATAAGCTCGAAAGCTGCTGGGTTACCACCTGCATGCATGTAAATTGCATCATACTCGCTGGCAAAGTAAACATAATATGGACGTGAGCTTCTAACGTTACCAATCTGGTCAAGGCCAGTATAATCATCGAAGATTGCCATCATACGTGTGATACCACCTTCAACTACGCATTCGTAAATAACCCCAGCATTGCCAATACCATATTGTGGTAAGCAAGCCTTCGTGTTTTCAATCATAACAGCAACAGGACGCTGTCTTCCATACTTTGGGTCAACCCATTCACCTGAAAGATAGCTTCGAACCTTGCCATCTTCAGAAGTCTGATCCCAAAAAGCAACTGATGAATCAACAGGAGCTTCCTGTTCCTCCATCTCTACATCAATTGTTGTGTCTGCAGCCTCCCCTGAATCTTTTTTGCCGCAGCCAACAAGTGACATAGCCATTGTCAGCACTAGTAATGCGGATACCAATTGTTTTTTCATAGATTAGTGTCTCCTTTTCGTTAGTTTCGAGAGATATTAAGTATGTCTAATATTTCTCTCTGTTTTTGTTCCATAACTGCAGCTTCTGCTTCAGTCATGTGATCAAACCCAAATAAATGTAACATACTATGGGCTATAAGAAAAGCGTATTCTCGGAGTACCGAATGTCCATATTCCTCTGCTTGTTTGTAGATTCTAGGAACGTTTAGTACTATATCTCCAAGAATTACTTCTCCTGACTCGGGATTAAATAAATCATCATTGTCTTCTATCTCAGAAAAATCACCAGGTGCTTTGTATTCAATCATTGGGAATGAAAGCACATCTGTAGGTGAATCGATGTTTCTAAACTCTTTGTTGATAGCGTGTATACCATCATCATCTGTAAGAGTAACGCTTAATTCTGCTTCAAAAGGAAATGATAGATGGTCGATAGCTGTATTAATAACATCATTTGCTACCTTTTCATAATCAAAATCAAATCCTACTTCGCATTCACTTTCAATTAAAACTGTCATGCTAAAATATCCTCATTTGCTAATATTTCTCTTATTATAAGGAACTGGTTCATTGTAAGACCGGAATTATCGTAAAATCCCTTTTGAGAAAGCTCGTTAATGGTTTGATATATAACCATATTTTGATTCCAGGAGCTACTCATTGAATCAGAATCAAATAATTCCACCTTTGTTACTACTGAATCAACCATATGAACTATGGCAGATTCTTTGGTGCTAGGTAATGAAACTATTCCTCCGTATTCCGACATGATTTTAATCACATCATTTGGAAAACAATGATCATTTGCTATTTTAATAGCATTATCTATCATAGGCTCGCCTTCGATTTTGCCTAATCGATAATAAAAGGCAGCGCAAGCGGCTAAGCTATCGTTTGCATTTATTGCTTTGGCGCATTTTCTAGAAAGATTAGATATTCTTTTTGCATGCTGAAATTCGATAAATGAAAATTTACGAATCTCGTTATACAAAGAATAATCAGGGTCTAAATATCCTTCATAGGTTGTGAATTGTGCTCTTTCCACAAACAAACCAAGTAAAGGAAGCACGCAAACAGTAATTAAACAAGCTACAAGTCCAACTCCTATTCCATAGATGAAAACCGATAAGGTAAGCTCTAAGTAGTTAAAATAGTAAAAAATAATGGAAATAAGTGTTGTTGTTGCAAATAATATAACTAAAGCGTACAGCCTTTGTAGATTTTCGCTTCGTCTAAGAAAATTAATAATCATATTTCCGAAAAGTACCATGGTTACATAGCAAAGTATCATGTATGCCCCATAGTCAAAACAAAGCGACGTAATGATTATTAAATACAGGCTGAAAGCATTTGATAAGCTATCGTCAAAAACTGCGCTTGCTATGATTGGAAGAACAATCATAGGTGCAAAAAAGCTTGGAGCGAATGAAGTACATAAAATGGTTATACCCCATTCCAAAGCTATTACAAATGCAATCTTCCCATAGGATATGTAATTATATTCAGGTAACTTATTCTCAAGTCTTCTGCGAATTATTAACAGCAAAAACAAACAGAAAAAACAAATATTAATTGCAATCATACATATGTATTTATCAATTAATACTGAAGCCAAAGAACATAACAAAGTGTTTGCAGCTATAAAAATAATTCCAATTAAAACAGCATAACCAACTCTGATTGACGAAAATCTATCGGTCTGTCTCATGATTATTTAGTCCTTTTTCTGCTTTCTAGTTTTTTGTCGTGAACCTCATAAGCATTAACAATCTTTTGTACTAAAGGATGTCTTACAACGTCCTTCGAATCTAAATTGCAGATTTTAATATCATCAATGTTTTTCAGAACACTCATGGCATCATCCAATCCAGATTTCACGCCATTTGGTAAATCCTTTTGAGTTTTATCACCAGTTATAACTGCTTTAGAACCAAATCCAATTCGTGTTAAAAACATTTTCATTTGGGCTGGTGTTGTGTTTTGTGCTTCATCTAATATGATAAAGGCATTATCAAGTGTACGTCCTCGCATATATGCAAGAGGCGCAACTTCTATTAAGCCTTTTTCCATATTTCGCTGGAAGCTTTCCGCACCCATTATTTGATACAAAGCGTCATATAGTGGCCTTAAATATGGGTCTACCTTGCTTTGCAAATCACCTGGCAAAAAGCCTAGCTTTTCTCCTGCCTCTATAGCAGGTCTTGTAAGAATAATTCTAGATACTTCTTCGTTTTTAAAAGCTGTGATAGCCTTTGCCATTGCAAGATATGTTTTACCAGTACCAGCTGGTCCAACTCCGAAAACAATCATGTTATCAGAGATTGCATCAACATATTTCTTTTGTCCTAATGTTTTAGGTGCCACAGGCTTACCTGTTGTTGTATGACAGATAATTTCGCCTCTAGCATCTGAAACATCATGGTTTTCAATTTTTTCTTGTTCAATCGACATAATGTAATTTACATCCTGAGTAGTAATAATGCTTCCCTTTTTAGAAAGGGATAAAAGCTCATCAATAACAATTATTCCGTGTTCTACATGAGCCTTGTCTCCTACAACCTTTATCGAATCATCTCTTGGAATAAAAGAAATGTTCATTCCTTTTTCTATGGCCTTTATGTTTTTATCAAACTGGCCAAATATGTTGTCTACGTGGTCTGCAGGAATAGTTATAGTTAAAGAAAAATCACTCATATTATTCAACAATATCAATAATCAATTTCATGTGGTCACATTTTTCAGGGCTAACAACTGTTGCGCCTTTAATCATTTCGATAGCATGCTTTGCCTTAGCTTCATCATTAGCATGTACGAAGCAGATAGGCTCACCCTTCTTAACTTCATCTCCAACCTTTTTATTAAGGACAATACCAACTGACATATCGATAACATCCTCGAAGGTTTCACGGCCGCCACCAAGTGACATTGAAGCAAGACCAAATGTCTCAGCCTTAAGTGCATGTACGTAACCATCTATATCTGCTTCTACAGGAATAACGTATTTAGCAGGCTTAAAGTTCTTAATATCCTTTGCGTAAGATACATCTCCGCCCTGAGCACCGATGAATTCAATAAATTTATCAAATGCCTTTCCATTTGCAACAGCTTCTTCCATAAGCTTTCTAGCCTTTGCTTTATCTGTTTCAATTTCAGAGAAGACAATCATCTGTGAACCAAGCTCGTAAACAACTTCCATTAAGTCCTCTGGACCATTTCCGTTTAATGCTTCGATGGCTTCGATAACCTCTAAGTTGTTTCCTACAGCAAATCCAAGTGGCTCATCCATGTTTGTAAGAACAGCTGCAATCTTCTTATCAGCACGCTTTCCAATATCTACCATTGACTTAGCAAGCTCTAAAGCTGATTCCTTATTTTTCATAAATGCACCGTCACCAACAGTTACATCAAGAACGATGGCATCTGTACCAGCAGCAAGCTTCTTAGACATGATAGAACCAGTGATAAGAGAAATCTCATCAACAGTAGCTGTAACATCACGTAAAGCATAAAGCTTTTTATCTGCAGGTGCTAAGTTCTTTGACTGACCTGTAACAGCAATCTTAATATTGTTAACCTGGTTAACAAACTGTTCCTCAGAAAGAGCTCCGTTAAATCCAGGAAAAGCTTCAAGCTTATCAATAGTTCCACCAGTATGGCCTAAGCCTCTTCCACTCATTTTCGCAACTGGAACACCAATTGAAGCAATGATTGGTCCAAGTACAAGTGTAACCTTGTCTCCTACGCCACCTGTAGAATGCTTATCGATTTTAACACCATCAATAGAAGAAAGATCAAGGATATCTCCTGAATCTCTCATAGCCATTGTAAGATCATAACGCTCTCTAACATCCATGCCCTTAAAATATATTGCCATTAAAAGAGCAGACATCTGATAGTCTGGAATTTCATCATGTGTGTATCCATTAACAATATGATAAATTTCTTCAGTTGTTAGAGCCTCCCCCATTTTCTTTTTTTCGATTAAATCATACATTCTCATGATTAAATACACCCCTTTGTACTACTATTTGTGATATGGCTCATTATTCATAATACGCATAGCTCTATAGATTTGTTCTAAAAGAATAACTCTCATAAGCTGATGCGGAAAAGTCATTTTGGAAAAGGAAATAGAATCGTTGCAACGCTTCATAACTGCATCGGAAAGTCCAAGTGAACCGCCTATAATAAAGCAGATGGAACTGTTTCCAGTGATGCCAAGATTTTCTATGTATTTAGAAAAAGCAACTGAATCCTGTTGCTTTCCTTGAATTGCAAGTGCTATAGCATAATCCTTATCTTTGATATGCTTAAGAATTCTTTCTCCCTCTTTATCCTTGATAATATTAATCTCGTTTTCAGTTGAGTTTTCAGATGTCTTTTCATCATTAACTTCAACTATTTCCAGGGAACAATATTTTGATAATCTTTTTGAGTATTCGGAAATTGCATCCCTATAAAACTTTTCTTTAATTTTGCCTACACATAGAATTTTAATATTCATGTCTTATATTTTAGCCCATTTAAACGATTTAAACAACAGCTATAAAGCATAAATAAAAAGACACGCCTGCGGTGACGTGTCTTTCAAAGGGAGAATAATGTTATGAAAAATGTATCTCTTATTGAGATGAGATTATGATACTAATTAATTATGTTCAATTAGAGTTTTAAATGTGAAAAAAATGTTAAATTTATGGTTGGTAAACATAATTGCCGTGATATGTAGGACTAATGTTTCCATCCTCATCAACTATTTCAACAGATAAAACACTACTACCTTCAATAATAGGGAATGGCTCAGTGTATTCTATTCCATTTACTGAAGGCTTTGTACCATCCCAGGTGTAGTACGCTCTACATCCTTCTGGTACCTGGATAGATATCATAACCTTTTCATTGTAAATACCATCCGTTGGTGTAACAACAGGCAATGCTAATTGCTTATATGTAACATTGTATGTTGCTATAACAACATCTGAATATTCTCCCGCATCATTCTGTGCTACTGCTTTTACTACTGTTGTTCCTTCTGATATTTGAATAGGCTTGTTATATAGCTTGCCTGATGTAATAGGATTCTTGTTATTGATTGTATAGAAGATTTGATAATCTCCATTAACAGTTAATTGTAACAGGAAATCCTTATCATAATCCCCTGCTTCATAGCTGAAGGAAGGTGGAAGCATAATATAGGTGCTTATCAGCTCCTGTATTTCCTCATCAGTAGTGCTTTTAGCTAGCTGATAAATGCTTTCAGTGTCATTTAATGCATCATAGCAATTTAAAAGATATGAATAAATCTTTTTGTTAGAAGCATCCATTGATACTGCCTCTTCTAAGAACAGTCTGGCATTATCATAATCCTTAACACGATAATACATTCTACCAAGACCATATATAACCTCAAAAGCCTTATCATCTATTTCGAAGGCTTCTTCGTAATAGCCTAATGCCTTAGCGTACTCTGCATTATTTTCTGCATCAACAGCTTTATTCATAATGTTGTCATAGGAGTGATTGCCAACATAAGGAACAATCATAAATACTCCGATAATGGCAACTGCAACAACAGCTAAGAATAATAATGTTTTTATTTTCTTTGTAAAGATTTCAGGCTCCCGATATGTCTGAGCCTTAGAAGAAGTATTGCTATTAGCGTCTACCTCTGGTTTTTCAACTGTATTGTAAACTCCAGTAGCAAACTTATCTTCTTTAATTTTATTTTTGTCTTCAACGACCTTTGATAGAAGCTCTTCCTCAAAAACATTGTAATCAGGCACAAGCTGAATAGACTCCCCACATTTTGGGCAGTACATTAAACCATTTTCAATTTCTGTGCCACATTTTTTACAATTCATCTTCTAGAAAAGTCCTGTAATTACTCCATCATCGGTAACATCAATATTATTTGCTGCAGGCTGCTTTGGTAAACCTGGCATTGTCATTATGCTTCCTGTAACTGCTACAACGAATCCTGCACCTGCAGAAGCATATACTTCACGAACATTTAAAGTAAAGCCTTCTGGTCTGCCAAGCTTTGTTGCATCATCAGAAAGTGAATACTGAGTTTTAGCCATACAAACTGGGAATTCTCCCATGCCAAGCTCCGTAATTCGCTTAAGTTCTCTTTCAGCTGCTGGGGAATAAGATACATCCTTTGCACCATATATTTCTGTTGCCACTGTATTAATTTTATCCTTAAGCGAAAGCTCGTTTTTGTATAAAGGCTCAAAATTGCTTTCTTTGTTTTCTAATACATTAAGAACCTTCTTAGCAAGCTCTACGCCACCTTGGCCACCCTTTTCCCAAACCTCTGAAAGGGCGAACTCACAACCTCTCGACTCACAGAATTCCTTAACAAAATTAGTTTCTGCTTCAGAGTCTGTAATAAATGAGTTAAGAGTTACTACAACTGGAACCTTGTACTTCTGAAGGTTTTCGATGTGCTTTTCAAGGTTTACGATACCCTTCTTTAAAGCATCAAGATTTTCAGTAGTAAGGTCTGTCTTTGGTACACCGCCATTATATTTAAGTGCACGAATAGTTGCAACAAGCACAACTGCATCAGGCTTAAGACCAGCCATACGACACTTAATGTCAAAGAATTTCTCTGCACCAAGGTCAGCACCAAAGCCTGCCTCAGTAATAGTAATATCTGCAAGCTTCATAGCTGCCTTTGTTGCTCTAACTGAGTTACAGCCGTGTGCAATATTGGCAAATGGACCACCGTGAACAATTGCTGGTGTATGCTCAAGTGTCTGGATAAGGTTTGGCTTTAAAGCATCCTTAAGAAGTGCTGCCATAGCACCTGTAGCCTGTAAATCACCAGCAGTAACAGGCTTACCATCAAATGTATAAGCAACGATGATTTTGCTAAGTCTATTCTTTAAATCGTGCATATCATCAGCAAGACAAAGAATAGCCATGATTTCTGATGCAACTGTGATAACGAAATGATCCTCTCTAACCATTCCATCAGCCTTTGCACCAAGACCAATAACAATATTTCTAAGGGCTCTGTCATTCATATCAAGACATCTTTTCCAAACCACCTGTCTAGGATCGATTCCAAGACTGTTACCCTGCTGAATATGATTATCAAGCATTGCAGCAAGCAAATTGTTTGCTGATGTAATTGCGTGAAAATCACCTGTAAAATGAAGATTTAAATCTTCCATTGGTACTACCTGTGCATAGCCGCCGCCTGCAGCTCCACCCTTAATACCAAAACAAGGTCCCAAAGAAGGCTCTCTTAATGCAAGGCAGGCTTTTTTACCAAGCACGCCCATTGCTTCACCTAATCCAACAGATGTAGTAGTTTTTCCTTCACCTGCAGGAGTTGGATTAATAGCTGTTACAAGAACGAGCTTTCCATCCTTTTTAGATTCTAATTTAGCAAGCAATTCATCAGAAAATTTAGCTTTATATTTTCCGTATAACTCTAAATCATCCTCGGTGATATCAAGTAATGCTGCAACATCCCTGATATGTGCCATTTTTGCTTCTTGTGCGATTTGAATGTCTGTCTTCATGTGCATGACTCCCTTACTGTGCTTTTATTAGTTCTTCAAACTCCGATATGGACATACGGATTTCTCTAGGCTTAGTACCCATTTCTGGTCCTACAACACCAGCTTCCGCAAGCTGATCCATAATTCTTGCAGCTCTGTTAAATCCAATCCTAAAGTTTCTTTGTAGGTATCCAATAGAACCCTTTTGATTTTCTATAACAAGGCGTCCGGCTTCATTAAATAGCTGGTCTCTAGAATTATCTGGCTCTCCAGATATAGATACCGAACCATTGCCTGCCTCGGAGTTTTGAATTTGTGTTTCTATATCAGAATTATATTCTGCGCCATCGTTGTTGTTCTTAAGGAAATCAACAACAGCGCTGACCTCTTCATCACTAACAAATGCACCCTGTACACGAATAGGCTTTGAAAGATTTTGTGGTGCATAAAGCATATCACCATTACCAAGCAAATCTTCCGCTCCATTCATATCAAGGATAACTCGTGAATCATTACTAGATGAAACAGAAAATGCTATACGTGAAGGCACATTAGCCTTAATCAAACCTGTAATAACATTAACTGTAGGTTTCTGTGTTGCAATAATCAAATGAATACCTGCCGCTCTGGCAAGCTGAGCAAGACGTACAATTGAATCTTCAACATCTGCGGCAGCAACCATCATAAGGTCCGCCACCTCATCAAGAATAATAACAAGCTGTGACATGCGAACTCGTTTCTCTTCTGGAATTTCTTCAGGAAGAGCGTCGCTTTCAACCTTTTCGTTGAAGCCTTCTATATTACGAACTCCAGCGGCAGCTAAAAGCTCGTATCTGTCAGTCATTTCCTTAACTGCCCAGTGAAGTGCACCGGCAGCCTTTTTAGCATCAGTAATAACTGGTAACAGCAAATGAGGTATGCCGTTATATACAGAAAGTTCAACCATCTTAGGGTCAACCATTATCATCTTAACCTCATCTGGCTTAGCATGATATAAGATACTCATAATAATGGTATTAATGCAAACTGATTTACCTGAGCCTGTGGCACCTGCAATAAGCAAGTGAGGCATCTTTTCAATATTTCCAACAATAACCGAACCTGAAATATCCTTACCAACACAGAAGGAAATTTTAGATTTGGCAGATTTAAATTCTTTTGAAGAAACAAGCTCCTTAAATCCAACCATTGATTTAACCTTATTAGGTACTTCAATACCAATGGCAGATTTACCAGGAATAGGTGCTTCGATTCTGACATCTGTAACAGCCATGTTAAGCTTAATATCATCAGAAAGATTAACTACCTTTGAAACTCTGGTTCCTTCTGCTATTTCAAGTTCGTAGCGGGTAACAGATGGTCCTAATGTAACCTCT
>CACYLQ010000027.1 GCA_902775195.1 uncultured Pseudobutyrivibrio sp. | reverse complement strand
ATTGCCATTGTTATCAACAGATGGAGTCCGTTCACCAGCTGCCTCATCAACAGGAGCCACTGGATTTTCGTTTGTATTTCCACCAGCATTTCCTGTGGCTGTCTGATCTCTATTATTTACAACTCCGCCTGGACTTGTAATAGTATCTGATATCATTCCTGTGATATCCTGATATGTTGTTTCACCTGGAACAACTACTGTAGCGTATTCTGTATTAGTTCTTGTTTCGTAAGTGGTTCCACCTACTCTATCCTTGTATTCAAATTTAATCTCTTCACCACTGGTTGTAAGATTAATTTCTTTTTTTCTGGAACTATCTACAGGATCATAGCCATCAATTTCCTTGTATGGAGCATAAAACTTGTGTCCCTTAATTCCGTAATAGGTCTGGTCCTCAGCAATCTTTTCACCAGCCCCATTTACGAACACTGCTGTGTAAGGAACGGTCTTATATACTGCATAAGCAACAACGTATGTCTCATCCTCATTAACAGCTTTATTAAGAGAAGTAATCATTGCTTTAGCTGAAAAATTTCCGCTAGGACGAAGGCCTACAGGTAAATATTTTGCATTCTCAGATGAAATCTTTACCTCTGTAGTTGGGTCGAAGGTAACTGTTTCACCAGCAGCCACCTTATATTCAATATAATCCTTATCAGGAGCAGAAACAAAAGAGGCTCCCTCATTACCAGTTCCACCCAGGTAGATGCGCACGGTATATTGATAATCAGCATAGGAAACTGTGGATGTGAAAATGATGCCGATTGCCAGCATAACACTAAACAGTAGTCCGTTAAATCTATTAAGTATTTTCATATCAGACTACCTCCTCCCTTTGCTTAAGTGCCATGTAAAAATATAAACCGATTAGAATGATTCCCATTATCAATCCAACTACGCAGATGATTGTTGGTATAATATAATCACCAGTAAGTGGTGTATCCTCCACAATTGCAAGTGGAGTCTCGGTATCTGTTATAGTTACAATCTGAGAACCACCAGGAACTGTATATACAACCTTGTTTGTATTGGTATTAGTTACAACCTTATTTGGAGGAAGCACTTGGGCGCCCAGCTTAACCTTTAGGGCTGCCAGCTTGTACATATAGGAATTATCCTGAGTATTACCATCCAGCTGAATAGTAATCTTAACCTTTTGGCCAGGTCCTGGATTAACTTGTCCTAATTCAAAGAACTTGTCCTCTCCATCAACCTGCTTCAAACCCTTGATGGCATCTGATTCGTCAACACCTACCAATTCACTATCGTAGATTGTATTTTCATCACCAGTAGGGCCATAGGTTATTTTGTATGAGTATGCACCGTTCTTGGCTTCCTGAGAGTCTGTATTGTCAGCAGATTTTTCTTCTAATGTGTTAATTATATCTGCATTGAGATAAAAATCAGCGTTAACAGATGAACTATAATTTATCGCATATACGATAGTGTCACCTGGCATTACAGCTGGGATAGAACCATTAATATCTCTTTCTGAAAAATCAGATTTAACCTCTTTTCCATCAAAGGTTACATTCCAGCTAATATCATCATGTGTCTTTGCTTCAGCGATATTAATCTGACCTGCCAATCCTGCTAAAGTCATTGCTAGAGCAAGGACTGAATTAATTATTCGTTTTTTCATCGCTTGCCCCTTTCTTACTTATCACTTATAACAAAACTTACACTCTTTTCATTTCCTTCATTATCAACACCTGTAAAGGATTCACCGATACCCCAGGCCGCTCTGATTGCATCATCTCCGTTGTTAGTCTGCACTGCGTCTGCCTGTAGTGAAAGCTTTATGCTGGCGCCGTTATATGAATATGTATTTACGATAGTTGTTTCGGTACCTGTGTTTTCAACAACCTTTGTAACTCCATCGTTAACCTTGATTCCTGTAATAAAAGGCTTCTCTGTTCCCTGCTTCACAGGCTCTGTAAGATAATAAACATCCTGCTCTGCTGTAGATTCTGCCTTGTTGATATACCAATTAGGAGCTACCTGAATTTCTATCATTTCAGGATTCAATGCTAAGGATTTCTTTTTATCCTTCAGCCAGCTTTTTTTCACAACCACTCTGATGAACTCTTCGTATTCTCCACCAGAAGTGTTCTGTACTGAAATAGCTTCATCATACATTTTACCAATCTTGACGTTTTCATCTTCTGCCATAGCAGGGAATACAATCTCACCATCAGCTATATTTCCAGTGAAGTCTATATCAAATGTGGCAGTTCTAAAATCCAAGTCGTTTTCATCCCGCTGAGCAATCATGGAGGCCCTTGCTGCTCCAACGGAGCTAAGACCGATTACCAACACTCCTATTGCCAAAAGAATAAGAGGACTTTTATTTATTTTTTTCATCTCGCTCCCTCCTATCTTCCAACATCAATCTGACTTGAAATTGCATTTGCCCAATCATCTGGTACTGGATTGCCATCCTTGTCGTAAACAACCTTTGTTGCTTCCTGAACAATGATTACATTGAAGCTTTCTGGAACCTCATAATCTTCACTGACATCCTTTGGCGTTATTTCAAGAGTAAGCTTGGTGGCTGTTTGCTCATCAGGGGAAACTGGCTTTGTATAATAGTAATAACCATCATCACCCTGCACCCAACCTTCTGTTGGTGTAAACTTAGCCTCCCAATTATCTGGAGTGATTGCCTTTGCTCTAACGAAGATATCGTAATCACCAGTATTGAGGATTGAAATTTCTTTAATCATCCCCTCAATATCTTCATGAATATCTGGAACGCTATCACCGATTTTTAGTTCCTTTGTAGTTCCTGTAACAGTTTTGGTTGCTGTAAAATATGCTAAAGCAGGCTTAACTGCAGATATGCTAACAACCAATGCTGCTGCAGCAACTATACATAACCATTTCGTTTTCATAGCTAGTTACCTCACTCTCTCATATTTATTGAATATCTATATTACTGCTGTGAACATATTCACCATCCACTTTTGTGTATGTATTCACTGCACTTATTCCACCTGCGATTAGTTTACCGTCGTATGTGTTTTCAAATACTGCTTCATCTGATATTTCATCAGCAACTATTTTAATATTCTCATATTTTGTAGTAGTACCTTCTACAGGTTGATAGCTTCCACCGGTGTATACCTCTTCTACAGTAACTGTTGCTGTAGCTGGGATTATCACCTCTTCTTCCTTTGTACCAGGAGCTGAAAAATCGATTGTTCTAAGATCATCAAATACAACTGTTCCGTCTGGTAAGGTTGCCTTAATCTTGTAAACGAATGAAACAATTCCAAGACTTTCATTGTATTTATCCAATGTCTTTGTAAGCTTTAATGTTCCAACTCTTCTTTCTTCGCTGGATTTAAGCTTAAAGCTTACATCATATTTCCATTCGTCTGAGCCCTGTCCTGTAACTATGTAGTCACTTGATGGTGCAAATATTATATAAGGTGTGAACTTATATATATATTCATCATCGGTTACATCAACAGGCAGATAAAGATATAAGCCGGCGCCATTTTGGATTGGGATACTTTCTGAGGTTTGGCCATCTGCTCGATTTATTGTGATAGTTTTATATTTTGCAGAATCGGTTATATTCTCAGCAGCTTTAACAGCCTTATCTACAATACCAGCTTTGATGGATTCAACTGTTGGCTCATTATCAAGCACTGATAATTCTATTCCTGCTCCTTCAAAATCTGATGTTAAAGTAAGATTTCCAAACTCATCCATTGTTGCAAGCTGAAATACCTTTACTTCAACATTCCCCTTATAGTTTTTCACGAACAGTGAATTATCATTCGTATCAATATTTGCTGTGATATTCACATCCTTTTCAAGGTCTACTCTACCTGCAGCAAGACCCTGAACCCCAACAAACATGACACATACAGCCACTGCTATGCTTAATCCTATTAACCCTTTTTTTCTTTTACTAACTATATTCACTGGCGACTCCCTTCCAAGCCACTAGGCCTTATACATTGAACACATTACATTGCCTAGAACAAAATATTTTCTAATACTCTCTTCTAATCAATGTAATAACATTTCCCTCCGCCGCCTTCCTGCGGCGGAGAGAATGATAATTATTACTTAACTGATTTATTCTTCTTAATTACACAGTAGATACTTACTGCAGCTCCCATTAAAATAACACCAAAGATTGTAAAGGCTGCTGTTCCTTTACCACCAGTATAAGGAAGCAGTGAAAGCTTTGAATCATGCATTACAGCTTCAGCTATCTGCGCATCATCAGCCTGATCAGGTTTCCATTCTGCTGTAACATCATTTGGGTTAACCTTATATCCTTCAGGTGCAGCAACTTCGTGGAACTTATATGTTTTGTTTGGTTCAAAGCCTGATACAGTTGCTGTTCCAATTGCTGTTCCGTCAGATTCTGTAGTGATTTTGCAGTCATCTGCAATTTCATCTACCCATCCTGCTAGCTTTCCTTCTGAAAGCTTTGCATATTTTCCATCTTCGTTTACTACTACAAATACAGCTCCTGCTAAGGCTTCTGGTGAATTAGAACCATTCTCATTCATCTTTGTAATCTTTAGCTTTCCTGTATATGAAGTAACCACTGCTGTGTCAGGATTGTTGTTAATAGATGCTTTGTTGTTAATTACTTCATCTGTTACGATTGCTACGTATGTAACTGTAACTGTCTTATTAGCGTATTCATTATCTGCTTTTATAAGAGCTGATAAATCGATTGTAAGCTTGTTTTCCTCAGGGGTGATTTCCATTGTTGGATTATCACCAAGGGATACTGTTACATCAACTTTGTTGTTGCTGTTACGCTTGTAGGTACCACCAGTAAGCTCATCATTAATTACTAATGCTGTTGTTGCTCCAGCTGGTGAATAAGGAACTGTAGCTGTGATTGTGTAAGTAACTTCATCACCAATTTCTACAAACTTATCATCGTCCCCAATTGTCTTGTCTACAGTCTTAGGAGTCTTCTTAGCCTTTACTGTTGTATCAACTAATCCTTTTTCTTCTCCTGACTTGTCATCAAATCCGATGTAGGCAAGCATTGGATTGTACTCGAAGCCTTCCTCTGTTCCATTGATCAGATATAATCCGGCCGCATGAACTGTCATTGGGTTAGTAAAAGGCTCGCTAGTTGAAACATTGGCTTCCTTTATTGCTGCTGCTCTTACTGATTCGTCTGCATCAATATAGCCTTCAATTCTAGACTGCTCATCATTTCCAAAGCTAGCAAAAATTGCTTCGTAGCCTGGAACGATTGCCCAACCAGTTTTTGTACTGGTATCTGCCTTAATAACTTGAGCGTAGGTTAATGTAGCATTTTCTGCACCTGTTACTGTGATGACGGCGCTCTTTTGTGAATCTGCTGCTGATGAGATGATTGACATTGAAAATACCATCATCATCGCAAGCATCAGGGTAATAATTCTTTTTATTTTTTTCATATTTAACCCTCCTTATTATCCCCTTTTGTACATACCTTTTGTTTTTCTACTTCTATACAAGATGAAGGCTGAAATCATTATTAATGTGAATCCTAAGGCTCTTCCCTTTGTAGTTCCCTTGCCACCTGTGTTTGGCATGTTCGCTATCTTTCTAATATTCTTATAATAGAATTTATAAGTTATCAGGTTCTTTTCTCTTACAACCTCAGATTCATATTCAGTTGCAACACCCTGTTTTGCTATTGCTGTAACAGTAGGTATATTGTTTTCATCTAAAGTAAGCTCCCAATGGTCATCACATTTTGCGTAGCCTGTTGGTGCAGCTTCCTCTGTTATGATGTAGGTCTTGTTTACTGGAATAGCTTTATCGTTCTTCAAATCCCAGATAACCTTACCTGCATTGTTATCAGCTATACTACTTGTTCCTAAGTAAGCGATTTCTGGTTCGTCTCCTGCTTCCTTAAGTAAGAACTGTGCTCCATCAAGTCTTTCACCTGATTTTCCATCTGCATCTGTCTTGTAGATTTCCCATTGATATTTAAATCTAACCTGGATAACTGGATGTGGTAAATCATCTTTTATTGTATTTCCACAGAAGTCGTATGTTACCTTTGCATCTTTATTTGAATTGAAACCAGGCTTTCCAGATGATGTCCAGTTCTCTTCTGGAACTTCTACATGGTCTGTAAATGGATCACCTACTGCGTTGTAAAGCTCTTCGCCGCTCTGTTGATGCTGATAATATTCTTCATAAGCTTTATCGCTTGGTACTACATTGAATGAAACTACAAATGAATAATTAGCTGGAAGCTGATATCCTTCTGGATAAATCATCTTGATGCTTCTTGAATCCTTATCATAGTATGCGGAAACTGTATATGTAACAGTATTTCCATTTTCGTCAGTTTCATAAATATCGTACTCTGCAATATTTATTGATGAATCATCATGATTATTTACCACTTCACTAGTGGAATCGATAATACCATTTCTCCATTTACCTCTTCCTAAGTTCTGGAGCTCGTTGGCATTAGGATCATCTGCTGTAATAGGAATATTATTATCTCTGATACCTATGTAAATTGTAGATTCATCTTTGATATCTACATAATCACTTAATGGGTCGTTTATTAATACATCCTCTGCGTGATATGCAACTGTGTTTTCAATAGTTCCGCCAGTTTCTGTTGATGAAATAACACCTGCAAGGTCCTTAAATAATGAAACAAGCTTTTCGCCCTTAACTGTTGATGTCTTCTTAGTTTTAGCTTTACTACTATTTGTTAAGTTTGTTAAGAACCATTCGGCATTTCTGGCAACTCCATCATAGGTTTTATAGGTATCATTACCAAAATCTACACCAATTGAATAGAATGCATCTGGCTTAAGATTTTCGACAACTGCTAAAGCCTCTCTATATGCCTTTGGCTCAAAGGAATTTCCAGTTGAGTTATACCAGGTTGGTACTCCATTATCATTAAGCCAAACTGTTGAAAGACCATCTGTAAGGAATATGACTATCTTTTGAGCATCACTATTATCATTATCTAAAATATTCTTCACCTGAAGAAGTGCTGCTTCGTAGTTAGTTCCTCCGTCATTGCCTGTATAATACCAAGCGAAATCACTTCCTTTTACTTCATCATAGAATGTATCTGTACTCATCCAGTTTGGTGATGAAACAGCGTTAGAACCAAAGTCAACAATCTTCCAACTAGCATTAACATTCTTTTTTGTCTTCATTATTTCAGCCAAAGTCTTGGAAGCCTGCTGCATATGAGACGCTCTAGAATTAGTACGCATCGAATATGATCTATCAACAACATATGTGATATGAACATCCTTAGCTGTCATAACATCCTGAGCTTCTGTTTCATAGCTGGTTTCTTTCTTTACAATTTCAGGTCCAGTAAACTTAATCTGAATCTGATAATCGTCATTCTTTTCGTTGTATCTAATATATTTTGAAGAAACAGCTTCTTTTTGTGATTCAATCAGCTTGGTGTAATAGTAATTCTTTATCTTAACCTCAGTAAGCTTTCCTTCCTCTACTGTGAAGCTGTTAGAGCGTCTTACCGCTTCACTTTCAGGAGCGTACTCTTTATCCTGCACACCATTTATAAAAATCTTTGTTTTAAAATTATGTATGGTGTAATCGGCCTCTGTAGATATGCCAAGCTCTGTGATTGTATATGTTCCAGGAGTGAAGGTTGCAAAATCTGCACTTTCTCCTGCCTTTAATGTAAATTTACCTTCGCTATCAGTACTATATGTATGTTCTCCATTTTTGTATTGCTTGTTCTTAACACCATCTGAGCCAGATAACTGGAACTGGTACTCTGTGTCTGTATCAGCAGCAGGTGGACCTGTAACTATTTTAGAAACACTAAATGCAACATCCTTTTCATAGAACATATAGATGATAATCTGTTGATTCTCAAATTCTATGTTTCCTGCAACCCTTACATTTCCTAAATATAACTGTAGAGATGGATAATAATAATACACGCCCCAACCCATATACTGTTGAGTAAAGGTATATCTGAAATTATCAAATTTAACCATCTCACCGTTTACCATGTAACCGGCTTCAACAAATCGATATCCCGCAATATCGTCTTTAAACTGCTCTACAGAATCAGAATGATTTTCATCTGTAGATATTGAAAACGTCTTTGATGTTTCATCCTGAATATTTACCAGGTTGTCACCATCTTTTGTAATACTATCAAAGTAAAGATTGATTTTTTCTTCCTGATAAGATGTTTTGTAAACGAATACATAAGGTGAGAAAGAATCATTAGTAAATTCTGCTTTTGTAAGAAGCTTATCACCGTCAACTTCTAATGTAGCTTTATCTGTTCCTGTTAAGGTTTCAACTGACTGTGATTCTTCATCGATATGCAATAAGCTAATATCGATCTTCTCAACCTTATCCTTTTTATCATCGATAACTGGATTAACCTGTTTCTTGTATTCCATGGAAACTGTTACATCACCATCAGGTTCTATAACTTCATTAGTCTCGATAGATACAAATCCAATATCATAAGCTACAAATGCTAATGATTCTGAGTAGTTAATCTTAGTAGTTTCATCAACCTTTTCCTTAACCTGTTTGAAGGCTTCAGCTGTTTCTTCCACATCGGCCTTGATTGGTGTAACCTTAAGGTCTGCATTTTGAGGAACTGCACCGCTTACCTTTACGATAATTTCATCATCTTCATAAGTAAGGATTGGATCTGGAAGTCTGTGATAACCACATTTTGTACAAACACCAGCTTCATCAAATTCACAGCTTTCAATGAATTCTTCAGGTTCTCCTTCCGCATCCTCTGCTTCGCGGATAACCTTGTGTGTACCATCATTGTTTGATTCATATTTACAAGCTGCAGCTGATTCCTCTTCCTTTACCTCATCAGTAGGTTCTTCCCCTGTAGCCTCTTCCTCTGTAGGCTCTTCCTCTGTGGCTTCTCCTTCTTCTTTGGTATCATCACCTGGTAATAATCCATCTACTATTTCCTTGATTTTTTCAATCACAGGATTAGATGGGTCTTCACCCTCTGCTGGAGTTTCTGGTTCTGCAGGTGTTTCTGCAGGGGCAGCTACATCCACAGGAGCTTCTTGATTTGCAGCTGGTTCAGCTGATTCATTTTGTACTTCCACAGGAGTAGGCTCTGCTGATGTTATATCAGAATCTAACTCAGCATATGCACTTGCAGACATTGTAAGATATAGTGCCATTACTAGAGTTAATGATACGATTTTATTGAACAAACGATTTCTTTTCATATAATTCTTCCTCGCTAAACACTACCTACAGAATCATAAAATGTTATATGTAATAACTTTGTATGGTCAGTATAACAAGAATTGTGTGACAAATCTGTGAACTGGCAAGAATTGACAGATTTTGGCAAGAACGTTTTTTGACATAAAAAAGAGAGCTGCTATCGCAGCCCTCTTCTTATAAGTATTATCACTATAATTGCACCGATTAATCCTATTACAAAGATAATCATATAATAATTCTTGACAGTCTCTACAACTACCTCTGCTCCCTTTGGAGGTTCGTCCTCTCCTAGATATTCTACTCTGGTACCTCTGACCAGTAATCGGTGAGTGTTGACTCCGTAAGGGGTACATGTAAATAGGGTAATGTAATCTTTTCCATCCTCTGCCTGAAGCGCGTATGACAATGTATCCATATCGTCTGCTTCAATCATAGGAAATATCCTGTCAACCTGATAGGCGTGAACCTCATCCAAAATGTGGATGTAAAATCTGTCACCTTCCTCCAGCTGATCAAGATTAGTGAAAAGCTCGGCTGTTGGCAAGCCTCTGTGACCAACTATAACAGAATGCTTTCCTTCACCTCCTATTGGAAGTGCCGTACCATTCATGTGACCAACTGCAGTCTGTATAAATTCATCATAAGTGCCATGCACAATGGAAAGCTTTATATTTATCTTTGGGATAGATAAATATCCCATTACGCCATCGCCGTTAATATTTAAAACCGAATAATATTTTGAATCGAAAAACTCAGGACCTGGTGTGATGCCTTCTATATCACTATTCATTCCGAAGGCATCTGTACCTATGGCATTTTCTTTTATGTTGCTATTAAAATCCTCTGCAGCATTCCATTCCAAGGTATATTCATTTGTGTCCATGTTGTTTAGTTTGGTTTGATAACTATCTATAAGCTTGCTTTGAACATAATTATTCCATTCATTTGATATAACAGGATAGGTTAGCAAGCCCATACCCGCCAAGAACAATATAACAACACACAATCTTATAAGAAACTTTTTCATTGTAGCTTCGACCTTTTTAACTGCCTGCGCAGTCTTCGATTTTCAAACATTGTTCTAAACATTTTCACTTTAAAGATTAACACTTTCATTCCATCATCCTCTACAATACATTACTGGTTCAGTTTATCTAGCAGCTTCATTGCTGCTCGGTGTTTTGCTTCTAATACAGCAACTCCTACACCTGCAGTTGATACGCCTGCTAATCCAATAAACCATTTTCCTCTGGCGAGGATACCCGCAATTGTAATGGCTTTTGGAGTTTCTTCGTCAGGAATAGTAACTATATCTTCTTCCTCAGTTACTTCTTCCGTATCATCTGTCTGTTCATCAACATCTGCTACATTTCCACCTTGGGAATTATTATCGCCTGTATTATCCACATTATCGTTGATAATAACATTAGCATCTTCTTCTAATTCCTCTGGCTCTTCTGTTTCTTCAAGCTCTTTTTGATTTATGGATTCTGCATTAACGTAATCTATCAGATCGTTGATAACTGGATTGATTACTACATCTGATGGCTTGCTAGAATCGATTGTTGTGAATCTATCCACATAAGCGATTTTAGCCAGCTCCAGATTGTTTTCTGCAGCTGATAGCTTTGCTTTGGCGCCCTCATAATTTCGATTAGCCTTATCAAGCTTTGCTTCCAGCTCAGCTATAGTTGCTGTGGAATTACCTGTGTTTGCTTTATCCAGCTTTTCTATTTGTGATTTAAGGGTGTTAACCTTTGCCTTTGCTTCGTTGTAATTATTCTGAGCCTTATCAACCTCGGAAATCAGTCTTGCATAGTTTGACAGCTTTTCCTTTAGTGATGAAATATAAGATGTATATGTGCCCTTTGAACTATCAAATAATGGTTCGTCCTCATTGATGTGCTTTTCAGCAAGTGTTGCATATCGAATATTTTCTTTGATGTCCAAATTAGAGCTATTAGCGATATCTATATCGCCGGCACCATATTTATCACTAGCCTGTTCCTTAATAGCTGTCAGTGCATCCTCATAGGAAGAATATTCCTGTGACGGGTTATCTACCTGATATTCCTGAATGTATCTGATGATACCGTAGTGGAATTCTTCAGGAGTACTAATTACTCGTTTGCCTGATGCGGCTAACTGGCGAACTATTTTGTTGTAGCCGCCGTTAGCTTTGATGATATAGTAGGTTTCAACCTGATCGTAGGCCACGTTGTAATAGATATCTAAATCGTAGGTAAATACCCAGGATGTTTTTGTTCCGCTTCTAAAGGTAATATCTGTATTGTAAAAATAACGGTCATCTGCATAGTCCGCTGCAACAGCATCCTTACCCTGTTTAATTGCTTTTGCATCGGAGTAATTCAGCTTTGAAATAGAGCCTTCGTATTTGGCTATTTCTTGATATCTAGGAATGTAAAAGCCTGTAGCTGTAAAGTATGTGCCGATTGCAACACGGCCATCCTCTAGCTCGTCAGCCTGTTCCTTTGTAAGAATAACCGCTTCCCCATCAGCGTTTGTGTATTCATAAAATAGCTGATTATCGTATATACGAATTTCTCCAGTTGACTCATCTGTTTCGTATCCATAATCCGCTGTAACTGTTCTAAGAACGTTACCATCTGCATCAGTAACATTGTAGGTAATGGTTACATAATCCTGATTAGTTCCCACAACGTTAAAATCTGATACCTGCTGTCCCTCAGAAAGCTGAGTGTTTGGGATGTAGTAGTATCTAACTATAGTCTCTACGTAAGATGTAACATCGGCTTTGTTTTCATCTGCGGTGATTAAAGCGCTTGCTCCAGCGTCTACTAATGATTGTCTAGCAGCTTCTAATTCCGCCTGCATTTTTTCTAATTTGTCTGTGGCCTCTGTTAAGCTGGCATCGGCCTTGTCCAAATCAGATGTTGCCTGGCTTTTGTTATTGTTATACGCCGCCACAGCAGTGTTGTAATCCTCCAGGGCAGCTTCGTAATCTGATAATGTCTGACTGTAAGTGGTTTGAGCATTATTGAAATCTTCTTTGGCTTTGTCTAAATCAGCCTTAGTATTAGCAATAATGGTTTCAGCAGCTTCCTTGGAAGTGGCTGTGTCATTAACCACTGCAATAGCATTTTCAGTTTTGTTATTTATATCTTCTGCTATTTTATTTGCTTTATCAGCAATGTCATTTGCATCCTCGGTTGCTTTATCGCCTGAGGTCTGAGCTTCATCCATGGCCTCACTGGCTTTTGCAATGTTTTCTGTAGCAGCTGCAGCATCGTTGATAGCTTCCTTAGCTTCCACGGCCTCTGGAATGGTGGTTCCATCAACCTGCTCTTCTATATTATTAGAAGTATCCTGCAATGCTTCAGATGTTTCTTCTATATTAACTTCTTCTGACGGTGTTTGCTGATTAGTTGCTGAAGGCGCAAAAAGAGGGCTTTCAGAATCTACTGAAGCCTCTGCATGTACTGGAAATGAAACAGTACCCGCTAATGAAATTGTCGACAAGCCAATGGCAACGGCTTTAGCCGAACCCCTCTTCATAACCTAATTGCCCTTTCATCCATTATTTTTTATAATGCTGACTCTAGATTAACAGAAAAAAAGCTAGACGCAAGAGTTTTGGCAAGATTGTACAAAATCTGGCAAAAACTTTCTGCACTAGCTTTAGTTTCTATTGATTATTGTATCGATATTCCTCGATTATCTGCATTAAATCTGGAACCTTGCGAGTGGACACTGGGAAGGTGGTACCATCCGCTAAGCATGCTTCTGTACCGTCAATCTTTTCTAGAAAATCCATGTTGATTATGATGCCTCTGTTTATCATAACGAATCGCTTATCGCCACCAGTAAGCTCCATAAACTCACCTGAGGTAAGCCTAGCTCGTCGTATGGTTTTGTCATCCTTATTGATTTCTAGATAGTGACCATCTGTTGTGACGGAAACGATATTCTTTAATAGAACTCGTTCGTCTCTTCCAGAAACAGAAACCTTTATAAATGCTGTATCAAGTGGAGTATGCTCTAATATTTCCGTAAGCACCTGATCAATTCTTTCAATATTGAAAGGCTTGGTAACATAATCAAATGCATGTAAGGAAAACGCATCCGGATAATGCCCATCAGAAGCTGTAAGAAAAACCAAGAATGTTCTTTCTGTACGTCTTCTAAGAACCTTGGCTGTTTCTATACCATCCATCTCAGGCATAAAAATATCCATGAATACAATGTCATACCTTTTTTCAGTTAATACATCAATAAATTGTTGGCCGCCAGCAAATTCATCCACAGTAATGTGTATGCCCTTGGCCTTGGAAAGCTTTTCTACCATCATTTTCAGTTGCATTCTGAAAATGCTTTCATCATCAATAACTGCAACTCGCATAATAATCCCCTCATATAACACTTTATAAAATAATAACACAATTAGCCCAAATTGATAATGAAAATCTGAAAATTATTTTATATAATGAATTCATGGAATTCTTTTTCAAAAACGTACTATATATAAATATTTTATTAATAATGGCAGGTGCTGTTTCACTACAGCTAGGTGGTACCTTTCTTAAGCGCGAAAAGCATACCCGCGGATTCTTTAAATATTCGGTATTTCTTCTTGCATTAGGAAACGGTCTTTGCGTAATTGGATATTCAATAATGTCCATCAGCACCAATCTTAGGTTGGCCTATAGCTTTAGAGTTGTAGGCTTAATTGGCATAGATATTTATCTGGTTGCAGAGATTATGCTTATCACCAGCTGTCTAAATTTCAGTAAAATAGCGGAATATCTGATTATAACCATATCTCTTGGGGCTGCCGCTTTGGATATTTTCATATATGGTCATCCCGACACTGACAAATTTGTCCGTTACGAATATTTCACAAGCTATGTCAGATCCGACCCATACAGACATTTCTTCCATTATATATACTTAGCACTTGTGGCAATGTGCGTCCTTTTGATAAGTATTGTTTGGATAAAAAACTCTAAATACATCCGTGATAGACGACTGATTCTATTTTCATTTTTATCTAATACTATACTTTGTCTATCAACAATACCTGATTTAATTAAGATTGTAGTTGATATTTCCTTTGCTCATATCTTTTACTGTGCTGGTATATGTATCGCATTTGCGGTATTTTATGGTGCGGCAAATAGCTACATGTCTTTCTATATCACTGTTAATACTATCAGTAAGGATATCTTTTCTACTGTTGCTACAGGTCTGTTAGTATTTGATACCAACTATCACCTAAACCTGTCAAACGACTATGCCAACAGATTATTAGGCCTGGACAAAGAGCCACAGCGTATTAGATTAAAGGAAATCTTCCATCTGAAGAGTGGTGAACCTCTTAATATGTTTAAAAAAGCCAGCGAAGGAATTGCTATAGATTATCGTCTAACATCTATAGTTACAGATAAGGTAATTCTGGCTAATTTCTCCTGCAAGCTGGATAGAAACAACGAGCCAATGTGTTACATTTTGGTTGCAACAGATTTGACCGAGGAGAACCGACTGATTGAAGAAGCTCAGGCAGCTAATAAAGCAAAGTCCTCATTCATCAGTAACATTTCCCACGAAATCAGAACACCTATCAACATCATTACAGGTATGGATGAGCTGATTTTTAGAGAGTGCACCGACCAGAATGTATTGAAATATGCAGAAAACATTCGTATAGCATCCAGCAATCTTTCTTCTTTAATTAATGATGTATTGGATTTTTCAAAAATCGAATCTGGTAAGCTGGAAATTGTAACTAACGAATACAGCGTTAAAACTGTTATCAACGATTGCTACAACATGTTCCTTAGCCTTGCCACCAACAAGCAGCAAAAGCTTACTGTGAACTGCAACAAATTTATTCCAAAAACACTACTTGGCGACGAGGTTAGATTAAAACAGATTCTTTCAAACCTGTTATCAAATGCAGTTAAATATACACCAGATGGTGGGGAAATTAGTGTTGATGTGAACTACGAAAAAACAGCAGGAAACACTATCAACCTAATCCTTTCTGTTACAGATAACGGTATAGGTATTAAGGAAGAGGATTTGCCACACTTATTCGAGGACTTCCAACGATTCGAGCTTTCTAAGAATCGTTCTATCCAGGGAACTGGACTGGGACTTTCAATTACCCATAATCTGGTAACCCTTTTGAATGGACAGATAACCGTAGATAGTGTCTATGGCAAGGGCTCCACCTTTACTGTAGCCGTACCTCAGGAAGTTATTGATTTTTCTCCACTTGGAAACATATTGGAGGACCAGTCTGGCACTGCTACAAAGCATAGGTCCATTTTCACCGC
>CACYLQ010000026.1 GCA_902775195.1 uncultured Pseudobutyrivibrio sp. | reverse complement strand
GAGATAGGATGATTAGAATAAACCTCAGCCATGGCTGTTTTCTCTAAAAGCTCATCAGAAGATACATCTGCAGGTACAATCTTTGTAACCTTGAAAACGCCTTCTGTTAATGTGCCTGTTTTATCCATTACAGCGATTTTGGCCTTTGACAGCATGTCTAAATAGTTAGATCCCTTAACAAGGACACCTTCCTTGCTGGCGCCGCCAATTCCTGCGAAAAATGTAAGGGGAATACTGATTACCAGCGCACATGGGCAGCTGATTACCAAGAAGGTAAGAGCCCTGTAAATCCACTGAGACCAAAGTGGGTCCATGCCAATGATGAGTCTAACTACAGGTGGCAAAACTGCCAGTGCCACTGCCGAATAGCACACAACTGGAGTGTACACTCTGGCGAACTTTGAAATGAAGTTCTCTGGCTTAGATTTCTTTGATGATGCATTCTCCACCAAATCAAGAATCTTAGATGCTGTAGATTCACCAAATTCCTTTGTGGTTTTGATTTTAAGAACACCAGTCATATTAATGCAGCCTGATATAACCTCATCTGATGGCTTAGCGCTACGAGGAACGCTTTCACCTGTAAGGGCTGCTGTATCAAGTGTAGATGTTCCATCTATGATAATTCCATCGATTGGAATCTTCTCACCTGGCTGAACGATTATTTCGCTACCGATTTCCACTTCATCAGGATCAACCTGTGTAAGAAAACCGTCAATCATCACGTTTGCAAAATCAGGTCTGATGTCCATCAAAGCAGAGATGTTGCGACGGCTTTTCCCAACAGCGTAGGACTGAAACAATTCTCCAATCTGATAGAACAACATAACCGCCACGCCTTCGGTGTATTCACCTAATGCCATAGCGCCCACAGTTGCCACCGCCATCAAAAAGTTTTCGTCGAAGACCTGCCTGTTTTTAATGCCCTTAAAGGCTTTTTTCAAGATGTCATAACCTATAGTAAAATATGGAATTAAAAACAGAACAAATCTTAATATGCTCTTTTCCTCTAATGGAAGTAAAAGCAGAACAATCATCATAACTGCTGCTGCAATTATCCTCATCAATACCTTCTTTTGCTTCTTATTCATATCTGTCTCCTATAAAAATATCTCGCAGTCGTCTTCTACCTTTTTGCAATTAGCAAGAACCTGCTCCATAACAGCCTTAACATCAGCACCCTCTTCGAACTCAACATTCATCTTAAGAGCCATGAAGTTAACAGTAGCATCAGCTACACCTGCTGTATTCTTAGCGGCCTGCTCCATTTTGTTAGCGCAGTTTGCGCAATCAACATCAATCTTATAAGTCTTTTTCATAGTGATTTCCTCCATCCCAATTGGTATTTAATGTTTTCATTTTTACATATGAGCAATTGTTCATATGTTTAATTAAAATATAAACCCGCCGACATAATATGTCAACAGGTTTATTGATAAAATATCTCTATTATTTTATTTAATTACATTATAGATAGTATCTGCAATGATTTTGTACCCTTCAGCATCGAAATGAATACCATCTCTATAGCGCTCCTGCTTATCAACTGTCACAGAATACAAATCGATAACATCAACGCCCTCTTCCTTTGCAACCTTCTTTACAATATCGCTGATTTGTCCAGCCACCACCTTAGGCTGAACCTGATATTCCGCAATATCAGACCCATCTAATGCATAGCAATAAGGCGAAAGCATAAGATAAACTGTAGGATTAGTATCAAGTCCCTTATATGTCTGCACCAGGCTTCTGATACCTTCCTCGTAAGAAGCCGCATCCCAGTTATAGGTTTTGGAATCGTTAGTACCAAGCATCAAAAGCACGATATCAGGCTTTGAATCAAGTGACTTTTTATAAGGCGCCGATTCAACATAAGGCACATCCCCATCCGCTGATGCCGTAGCATTTCTCACGCCATAATTGGTAACCAAGTGTGATGTACCAAGCTTCTTTTGTAGTTGTGCAGGATATGAATCCATCTCTCTGGTTTTGATAACCCCGCTACCATATGTCAAACTATCACCAACACAGGTAACCCTAATTCTTTCATCATCGCCACCAAAAAATCCAGAATTAAAAAGTACAAAAAATACTAATACAACCGCCGCCAGTAATATAACCATTTTTCTTTGTATAAATCCTTTTATTATTTCCATAGCCTACATCTTATCACTAATCGCCCCAAACTAAAAGCCCACGGAGG
This sequence comes from uncultured Pseudobutyrivibrio sp., assembly GCA_902775195.1. Lineage (GTDB taxonomy): Bacteria > Bacillota > Clostridia > Lachnospirales > Lachnospiraceae > Pseudobutyrivibrio. Next base: position 13,341 of record CACYLQ010000026.1, on the reverse strand, counting down.
GTGACCCGCGGGCTTTTTAAGAGAATAAAATGAAGAAAACTTACTGAATTATCTAACTGCATTCTTCTTATTATTTAGGATTTCAAAAACTACAGCGCCAAGAAGTACGACTCCCTTTACAACTTTCTGCCAGTTGGCATCGATGCCCATGAGGGACATACCAAGGTTGATTACACCGATAAGTGTTGCACCTACGATCATGCCGAATACTGTACCAGAACCACCGTATGCACTAACGCCACCAACTACGCAGGCTGAAATAGCATCCATCTCGTAGTTTGTACCAGCTGTAGAGTTTGCAGCTGAGAAACGTGACATTGTAAGGAATGCTGAAATAACTGTAAGCACTGCCATGTTAAGGTATGCAAGGAACATGATTCTCTTGGTGTCGATACCTGAAAGTCTTGTTGCTTCTGCGTTGCCACCTATTGTGTAGAAGTATCGACCTACATCAGTCTTAGATGTGATAAAGCTGTAGATAAGTACGATTACTGCTACCCAGATGAGTGCGTATGGAATACCACCTGCAAGTGAGAACTTGTAAGCAAATAACATGATTACAAAATCAATAAGGACACATTTAACAATTACCTTTACAAGGCTGTCTGCCTCGTAGCCCTTCTTAAGCTTTGCGCTGCGGCTTCTAAAAAGAAGTAATACTACGATTACAGAAGCGATGAGTCCTGCAACGATACTTGTCATGTTGTACTGAACACCGCCTATTCTTGGGCCACCAAAAAGGTCGTTCATCTTGCCTGTAAACATTGCGCAGAACTCCTTTGGAAGTGGGCTGATGTTTGATGCACCGTGCATTAAAGCGATACCCCATCCTCTAAGTGCAAGGAAGCCTGCAAGTGTTGCAATCCATGGTGGAATGTTGATGTAAGCAATTACAAATCCAAGAACGCATCCATAAATCACACCGATGAGGAGCATTACTAATATTCCAACTGGGGTAGATGCCTTCATATTTACCATAACCTTTGCACCGATAACACCTACGAAGCAAACAAATGAACCGCAGGACAAATCGATGTTACCACCAGTAAGCATACACATCAGCATACCTGTTGCAAGAACATAAACGTATGCGTTTTGTGTAATAAGCGCATTGAACTGGCTTGGAAGAAGCATTGTACCATTTGTCATCACATTAAAGAAGAGGACAACAAGGACCAGTACAATGAGCATTGTGTTTTCTTTAAATACTTTTAATACTTTGTCTTTCACTATTCTGTTCCCCCTTCCTACTTCTTTTCTCTCTTTGAAACTACGTCAAAGATTACCGCTACAAGAAGTACAAGTCCCTTTACTACCTTTTGGTAATTGGCGTCAACACCCATGATTGACATACCCTGGTTGATAACACCCATCAGAAGGGCGCCGATGATTGCGCCGAATACTGAACCTGTTCCGCCGTATGCACTTGCGCCACCGATGAAGCAAGCACCGATTGCATCCATTTCGTAGAACTGTCCGTATGTAGGCTGAGCACTTGCAGCTCTGGCAACTGTAAGAATACCAGCAATTGCTGTCAAGAAGCCCATATTCGTATATGCGAAGAAGTAAACCTTCTTTGTATTGATACCAGAAAGCTGTGTAGCCTTCTCATTTCCACCAACTGCATATAGGTAACGACCCATAGTAGTTTTTGTTGTGAAGTAGTGATATGCAAGTACTACAACAATAATCCATATAAGGGATGTTGGAATTCCCTTGTAGCCCGCAAGCTTGTATGTAAGGAATAAAACAACAGCTGAAATAATTACAAGCTTTACAATAAATCCTGCGAAGCCTGTTGTAGCATAACCCTTTCTTGAGGCTGCAATTCTGTTTCTAATAGAAACAATTACATAGATTGCAACTGCAATGATTCCTGCCAACATACATGTAGTGTTGAGCTTTGCACCGTGGAAGAAATCTGGAATGTAGCAATCTGCACCACCACCAAATACGTTAAGGTAGGTTGTGTTTGTGATTGAAACTGCATATCCGTTAAGTACTACATTTGAAAGACCTCTAAATGCGTACATACCAGCAAGTGTTGCAATGAATGGTGGAACGTTTACATAAGCTACCCAGAAGGCCTGCCATGCACCAACTGCAATACCAACAAGAAGCATTACTAAAACGGCGAACCATACGTTCATGCCCTTGCTCATCATTACTGCGCCGATACCACCTACGAAGCAAACAACTGAACCAACGGAAAGATCGATGTTACCACCTGTCAAAATACACATCAGCATACCTGTTGCAAGCACGAATACGTAAGCATTCTGTGAAAGCAGGTTATTGATGTTTTGTGGTAGTAAGATTGTTCCGTTTGTACCAACATAAAAAATTGCGATGATAACCACCAGGGCGATAACCATGGTGTACTTTTTGATGACTTCTGAAAAATTAACTGAGACCATGTTTTCTCTCCCTTCTATGATTTTAAGATGCAAGACATAATGCTTTCCTGAGAGGCCTCCGCACCAGCCATCTCACCAACCATCTTGCCCTCGTTCATAACATAAATTCTATCTGACATGCCAAGAACCTCTGGAAGCTCTGATGAAATCATAATTACTGATTTTCCTGCTGCAACCAGGTCATTGATGATGCAGTAGATTTCATATTTTGCACCAACATCGATACCACGAGTTGGCTCATCCAAGATTAATACATCAGGATTTGCAAACATCCATTTTGCAAGAAGAACCTTTTGCTGGTTACCACCAGAAAGATTTCCAACATTCTGCTCAACTGTAGGACATTTTGTCTTCAGCTTATCTCTGTATTCTTCTGCAACCTGATATTCCTTATCCTGGTCGATTACATGCTTGCTGCAAAGCTCAGAAAGATTTGCAAGAGTTGTATTAATCTTGATTGGATTTGTAAGTACAAGACCGTTACCTTTTCTATCCTCAGTAACATAAGCAATCTTATGCTTGATTGCATCCTTGATATTCTTAAGCTTAACTTCCTTGCCATCTAAAATAAGCTGGCCAGAAATGTTTGTGCCGTATGCCTTACCAAAGATACTCATTGCAAGCTCTGTACGTCCTGCACCCATCAGACCTGCGATACCAACAACCTCGCCCTTACGAACGTTCATTGATACCCCATCAACCACCTTTCTTTCCGCAAACTGTGGATGATAAACAGTCCAATCCTTGACCTCCATTGCGATATCACCGATTTTGACGTTCTCTCTCTTAGGGAATCGGTCTGTCATAGCACGACCAACCATGCCCTTAATGATTCTGTCCTCAGTGATTTCATCAACAGTCTTATCAAGTGTTTCGATTGTAGAACCATCACGGATAACTGTGATTTTATCTGCTACATAAGAAACTTCGTTAAGCTTATGAGAAATGATAATAGATGTCATTCCATCCTGCTTAAATTTAAGAAGTAAATCTAGAAGCGCCTTTGAATCTGTCTCGTTAAGAGATGATGTAGGCTCATCAAGAATAAGAAGCTTTGCATGTTTTGCAAGAGCCTTTGCTATTTCAACCAGCTGCTGCTTACCAACACCGATATCTTTAATAAGAGTACGGCTGCTTTCTGTAAGACCAACCATCTTTAAATATTTGTCTGCCTCGGCATAAGTCTTATCCCAGTCGATTGCTGCTTTGCTTCCCTGCTCGTTTCCAAGGAACATATTCTCACCAATTGACATGTAAGGAATAAGTGCAAGCTCCTGATGGATAATAACGATTCCTTTTTCCTCTGAATCTTTGATTTTCTGGAACTGACAGACCTCACCATTATATACAATGTCTCCAGTGTAAGAACCATATGGATAAATTCCGCTTAATACGTTCATAAGAGTAGATTTTCCAGCACCATTCTCCCCAACTAATGCATGAATTTCGCCTTGCTCTACCTTTAAATTTACGTTATCAAGGGCCTTTACTCCTGGGAACTCTTTGGTGATATTTTTCATCTCAAGTAATATATTTCCCACTTAAGTCTCCCTCCTTATAAAAAAATAAGAATTACCCTAAAGAGTAAACTCTCTTCAAACTATTCTCTTAAAAATAGGGCGAGCATTGCTCGCCCCATGTAAAACTCATTTGATTTACTTAAGCTGATCTTCTGTATAGTATCCAGAGTCGATAAGTAATTCTTTGTAGTTATTAGCATCAGCGAATACAGGATCGCAAAGGTATGAAGGAATTACTGCATTACCATTGTTGTATGTCTCTGTATCGTTAACATCTACTTCCTCACCATTAAGAATCTGGCCTACCATCTTAACAACCTGTGAAGCAAGAGTACGTGTATCCTTGAATACTGACATTGACTGCTTTCCAGCGATCATGTTCTTTGTATTTTCAATATCGCAATCCTGACCAGTTACGATTGGATATTCACCGTTGTAGTTTGCTGCAAGAGCGTTCTCAACACCAAGTGCTGTAGAATCGTTTGAGCAGAGGCAGATGTCAAGGTCTGTGCCATCAGCATAGTAAGAAGAAAGGATATTCTCCATACGTGACTGAGCTGTCTCTGTAGCCCACTGTGCTGTAGCAACATCAGAGAACTCTACCTGACCAGACTTAACTGTGATTGTTCCGTTATCGATGTATGGCTGAAGAACATCCATAGCACCCTGATAGAAGAAACCTGCATTGTTGTCGCCTGGGTCACCGGCTGTGATTTCCATTGTGAACTTATCAGATGTGTTCTTAAGATCTAATTCCTTCTCAATGTATTCACCCTGAACTGTACCAACCTTGTAGTTATCAAATGTTGCGTAATATGAAACAGCGTCTGTGTTCATGATCAAACGGTCATAAGCGATAACTGGGATACCAGCTTCTGCTGCCATATCCATTGCCTCACCAAGTGATGAAGCCTCGATAGCTGCAACTACAAGAACGTTACATCCTGAGTTAATCATGTTCTCAATCTGAGAAATCTGTGTCTGCACATCATTTGAAGCATACTGAAGGTCTACTGAATAGCCAGCTGCCTCAAGCTCTTTTTGCATGTTAGCGCCATCCTGATTCCATCTCTGGAGATCCTTTGTAGGCATTGCAACGCCAACCTTTGTGCCACCTGCTGTGGTTGTTGATTCTGTAGCAGTTTCCCCACCTGCTGCAGCACCTGTGTCTGTTGTCTCTGTGCTAGTACCACATCCAACAAACATTGAAGCAGCAAGAGCACCTGTCAAAAGTACACTCAATAACTTTTTCTTCATTTTCGAAAAACCTCCCTTTCGTTTTCGTTGTTTTGTTACTACAGATAATTTAGCATCAAAGGGTCTTAAAATGGTTGTTACTTTCTTCACATTTTTGCTCAGAATCCTGTTAACGCGAAAAAAGGACTAGCATTTTTTTGTGCTAGTCCTATCTTGTGATTGCAATTATTTGCTAATACCCTCATCCGCCCCTTCGGGGCACCTTCCCCCAGAGGGGGAAGGCTATAGGTCATTCCACATTCAAGTATACATCCTCACGGCTGTGGAAGCCCCCGGCAATAATCACATCATCAATATTTTCTTTATTAACTGCCACTGGATCTATGGTGACGTATGGCACCTCATGGGAGCCGTCACTTATGGTGGCTTCCACTGATAGTGAATCTCCGGTGGCAAGCTTGTAAGAAAGCTCTGCTGCCTGCTTGGCAAGCTCACCTACAGGCTTGTACACAGTCATAAGCTGGGTGCCCTCTACTATGTGTTGGCAGGCTGGTAAATCTGCATCCTGTCCTACTACTGGAACTACCCCGGCAAGCTGGCTTACGGCAAGTGCTCTGATAACAGATGTAGCCACATCATCATTTCCACACATGATGGCATCAGCCTGTCTGATAGTGTCCATGTTGTCGTACACATAAGCACCGCCAAGCTCGGCCTTCCAGCCATCGCAATAATAGCTGTCGATAATCTCCACGTTGTGCTCTTTAATCACTGAATCAAAGCCATCGCTTACAAGAGACACATTATTGTCTGTGTGTGGGCCGCAAATTTTTACTACCTTTGTTGCTCCTGCATCTACCAAAGCTTCCCCAAGCATCTGCCCTACCATATTGTTGTCAAAGGATATATATAGGTCGGTGTCTGCATTTGGAATCAATCTATCGTAGGATACTACAGGAATATCTTTTTCATGTGCAAGTGCCACGGCATCCCCCAGCACACTTCCGTCAACAGGGATTATAACCAGGCAATCTACACCTTTATCCACAAGATACTCTATCTGCTCAATCTGCTTATCCACATCACCGTTGGCATTTTGAACATTCACTGTAGCCCCAAGCCCTGATGCTGTGTCCACAAACACATCTCTATCCTTTTCCCAGCGTTCGATTACAAAGGAATCGAAGCATAAGCCAATTTCTATACCATCCTTATCCTTCGTTTGGGGCTTGTCTGCCTTTGCGGAAATATTCCCGCAGCCACTAAATAGCAGCGTTGATGCAGCTACAAGTGATATTATTTTTGTAAAACCTTTCATACATTATTCCCTCTTTATATACGTTCAACCCTTAGCATAATCAGTAGGCGTCTTTCCTGTATATTTCTTAAAGTTTCTAGAGAAATAATTAGGATCTGGATATCCTACCTCAAGTGCAATTTCCTTCATGGATTTATTTGTTGTCTTTAGCAGATTTTTGGCTGCCTCAATCCTAAGCTTTGTAAGATAATCAATGAAGTTCTCCCCAGTCTCTTCCTTGAATACCTTTGAAAAATAGTAAGAGCTTATGTTTACCACTCTGGAAACATCATCAAGTGTAAGCTCCTTCATATAGTTTTCATCAATGTACTGCTTAGCCTTGTTTACAGCACTCATGGATTGCTCCTCGTGCCTATTAGATACCCAAAAGGCTGCAGCCTTTATCTTTTCCACAAACCATCTGCCTACATCTGATAACCCAGGCAGGCCAAGAAGCTCTGACAGATAATTAGATCTGCTTTGAAACTCGTACATTCTGCCTGTCTTTTCGTAAGCTAAATGCTCTGCCCATAATACAAACTCCAAGCATTTCAGCCTGATGCTGTCATTATCATGAGAATAATTCTCTTCCATCCATTCAAAGAATGTCTGAGCCAAGCCTGTGGATTCGTTAACATTTCCCAATGTGATTTCGTTGAAAAGTCGTTTTTCCAAATCCATTGGATAATCTTCTTCGTATCTGCAGGCCACTGGCATATCATCCACATGAGCCACATGGCTGGTGGTAGATATCAACACTGAATTGCCTTCCTCGTAGGATTCCGCCATCCTATCAAGGGGCTTCACAGAACCAAAGCCGATACGAAAATCCATATCAAATCTGTCAGATAGCTTTCTACACAAGGCTCTGGCATTTTCCACCACCTGGTTTCTTTCATTATAGGAAAGAGTTGGTGAATCTGTTGGAATCAGAATTGGGATTTTGTTAGACATAACAGCACCCATGATTCCCTTTATATAATCCTCTGTTATAGTGTGAATTTCCCTATAAACCTTCTGTGCCTGAATAGAAACGGCGACAGCGCTGGTCATGTAATTGCCCACTAGCTCTCTACCAAAAACCATGCAGGCCATGTAGCCATATTCTGAATCGATGCCAAGAAGAGTTTTGTAGTTATCAATATCCTCCTTGAAATACTCCTTAAAAAGCAAATCCTGGATAAGACCGTTTTCGATGATAGGAACTACCGTCTCAAGCTTTTCTCTAACCTGCAAATCGTTGCTACGTTTTTTGCGCTCCCCATCGATTTGTCCCATAGCCTTGTTTAGCACATCCAGGATTGCCTCCCTGCTGACAGGCTTATTAAGATAATCAAGGACTCCTAGTGATATTGCTTCTTTGGCATAATCAAATTTATCGTAAGCAGTCATGACGATAAACACCACATGATGATTGGTTCGCCTGATTTCACGCATAGCCTCGATGCCATTTATGCCTGGCATCTGGATGTCCATAAATGCAATGTCTGGCTGGAATTCTTCCGCAATCTCTATAACCTGACGGCCAGTTTTGGCTGTTCTAATATCGCAAGTGCTTCCGTATTCCTTTTCTATTATGAATTTCAGTGAATCGATGACGATGCCTTCGTCGTCGGCTAGTAGTATTTTGTACATAAAACCCTCATCTTTTTATTTTGGTAGATATAGGATGGTTTCGGTGCCTTTGTTTTTTCCTTCTGATATGATATCAAGCACGTCATCCCTTTCATAGAAAATATTTAACCTTTCTATGCAATTATTTAGTCCAACTCCGTTGGAACCAGACTTATTTGGATTGCTTACATAGCTTCCATCCAATATTTTTTCAATTGTTTCCTTCTCTATTCCTATTCCGTTGTCCTTTACACTGACGCAGACGTAATCTCCCAGCTCATAAACTGAAAGAATTATCTTTTTACTCCATTCTATGTTTCTTAAACCATAGTTGATACTGTTTTCAACTATAGGCTGAAGAATCATGCTAGGGATTTGCGTCGATAAAAAGGCCTCGTCTATTTCCTTTGTAAACTGGATTTCTCCAGCAAATCTAACGTTTATTATGTAGATATATATATCAACCAGTTCAATTTCCTCTTTTAAGGTAACAACATCCTTGTTTTTCTTGATATTGTATCTAAAGAAATCTGCCACCCTCTGGATGTAGTTGCTGGTTCTATCTGCACCCTCCATCATGGCCAGCTGCGCACCTGCATTTAATGTGTTAAACAGAAAATGTGGGTTAATCTGGGACTGCAAATATTTAAGCTCAGCATCCTTTACATGGTTTTCCATGATAAGCTCGTTTTCTCTAAGCTTTCTGGTGGCTTCCATGGATTCCGTCAGCTTTGCTATGTAGTCCTTGATGGATAGAACCATTTTGTTGAAGGCCATGGTTACAACACCAACCTCATCATTACTTCTAACCACTGGCAGCTGCACATCGAAATTTCCCTGAGACACTGTGTTTGCAGTGGCAGCCAGCTTAACCAGTGGGTCTGCAATGGTTGATGCAATCAGTACTACGAATACCAGGTTGGCAATGCCTATGGTTACAAGAGTTATGATGTTAAGTCTCTCAATAGTCTGCAACGCCCCCATCATGGCACCATAGGATTTGGAGTTGTTTATAAACTGTTTGTTGTTAAGACTGTTAATGCTGCTATCAATGTAGCTGTAGGTTCTTGTGGCTTCTTCATAGATGGCTTTGTATTTTTCTACGTTTCCACCTCGCTTGCTTTCCACAGCCTGATTGGTAAGCACCAGATAATTTAAGGACATTCGCTTGATATTTCGCTCCATTACGCGGTTTTCATTATCGTCCTTGTTATCATCTATGGCCATCAGCAAATCGCTGTAGTCCTGCTCTTTTATATAGTAATGCTCCAGGGCATCACTGGTTTTTGTGTTCAAATACCCTTCTGTTGCAAGCTGAAGGCTTTCCAATCCATCACTTAATTGATTCAAGGAATTGTTGCTGGAATAGATTTCATCTAATGAATTAAGCACCTTGGCTGTACCAAAATACAACATCATATTTACGATAAACAGAAGTATAGTTGGCAAACAAAAGGCCAGTATCATCTTTTTTCTTAAGGAAATGGATTTTTCTTTATTCATTATCCACCTCCTGAAGCTCTTCCTCTACATTGCCAGAATCAACCAGTTTTGCATCGACGCTGATGTAGTCGGAAACATAGCCTGTATCTCTATATTCTGCAAATGCTCCTGCAGCCGCCTTGCCCAGGGCATCAGCATCCACATAGACAGAGCTTGAAATAACATGTTGTTTGACACCTGTAAGGATTGTCTGGGACTTGTCGCTTCCAAACAGAAGAATGGAACCAACCTTGTTATAGTCAATCATAGCCTGATAAAATGCGGCAGTTGTCTCCTCATCAAGACATATAACAATTGGCGCCAAATCATTTTCCTTGAACATGTTCTGCACATACTCTTCTATGGCAAAAGGCCCCGTTTCTGCTATAGCCCTGGCCTCAAACTGAAGGTTCACATTATCCTTGTTCTCGCCTATAAGCGATGTTTGAAGATTGTTGATAAAGGTGCTTTCCATATTTTCATTTACAGTATTAGCCCCAATCACCATAACCTTAGCCTTGGTTTTAACGTTATCCACCAACGCCGTACCATACATGCTGGCAACAGAATAGCTATTGGCCCCTATGTAGCTAATTCGACTTTCCAAATCCGCATCACTTCCAATGGTAAACACTGCAATGCCGTTTCTTTTAGCCTTTGACAGCTTTGCCGCTGTCTCCTCACTGTCGTCACCCTCAATGAAGATAGCATCACAGCCCGCTTCAATAGCCATTTCCAGCAATTCCTGCTTTGAAAAGCTGGCATCAACGCTTTGTGAAATCATATCTACATAAACGCCATTTTCTTTTCCATATTCCTTGGCAGATTTATACACCTGCTGCCAGAATGTAGAATCGTCGTTGGAGGTAATCATTACCGCATAGGAATCGTACTGATTGTATTTCGCTTCCGCCAATAAATTTACGGCCTCTTCCATTCTTTGTTTGTACAAAACAGTACTGATAATTGTAGCAATAAACATAAAAGCAACAGCGCAGCCTGCTGCAATAGCAAGCGCACTGTTGCTTCTAAATTTTCTTTTACCCCCTAATATCCTCATAACATTAAACCCTACAAAATATTATCTATTGAAAAATTCTACGAATTCCTCATATCCTTCATTTGAAAGCTGTTCCTTCTGGAACTTCTTATTCTTGTTCATACGAACAACAAGAACTGTCTGACCTTCTGCACGTGCTGCCTTAGCCTGAGCCATAACCTCTGCAAGCTTATCTGCTGGATACCCCTTTTCAACAAGATAAGCAACCTTCTTGTTAGCGCCAGGAACCTTGAAGCCCTGCTCCATAAGAAGAAGGATGATACGCTCAAAACCGATTGAGAAACCACAAGCTGGTGTATTTTGGCCTGTGAAGTTACCAATCATTTTATCGTAACGTCCGCCGCCACCGCAGCTTCCGCCAAACTCTGGAATAGCAATCTCAAAGATTGTTCCTGTGTAGTAGCTCATACCACGTACAAGTGTAGGATCAAATACTAGCGTAAACTCAGCTTCCTTAGTAGCATTAACAGCTGTTGCGATTTCACGCATCCAATCTGCGACCTCTTCATCAAGGAACTCGCCAAGCTTTTCAAGAAGTACATCCATTCCTGCTGCTACATCCTTAACACCCTCAAGTGCAGCGAAAAGTCCTACATATTTATCAATAGACTCCTGTGGATATCCATCCTCAAGAAGCTCCTTAGATACTCCATCAAGACCAATCTTATCCATCTTATCAAGTGTGATGAAGATTGAATCGTAATCTTCCTCAGCAAATCCTGCGTAAGCAGCCATAGCCTTAAGGATACGACGCTCGTTAATACGGATTTCGAAGTTCTTGAAACCGATGCGGCCAAGTGTTGTAGTAGTTGCAAGGATAAGCTCTATCTCTGCAAGGTTTGATGGCTCGCCTAAAATATCGATATCACACTGAGTGAACTGGCGATAACGACCACGCTGAGGTCTATCAGCTCTCCAAACAGAACCAATCTGAAGTGACTTAAATGGTGAAGTAAGCTCGTTAGCATGGTTTGAATAGAAACGGCAAAGAGGTACTGTAAGGTCGTATCTCATACCGAAATCTACAACATCCTCCTCTGTAGTAGCCTCTGGGATGTTAAGCTTTTCGCCTCTCTTCATTACCTTGAAGATAAGCTTTTCGTTTTCTCCACCCTGTTTATTTGAAAGGTTACCAATTGACTCCATAGCTGGTGTCTCGATTGGTGTAAATCCAAATGAACGATATGTTTCTTTAATAATAGAAGTAACATAATCTCTAACTTCCATTTCGTAAGGAAGTATATCCTTCATTCCGTTAACTGGTTTCTTGTTTAAAGCCATTTTAAATCCTCTCTAAGTCTTTCTCTTTTTCTTTCTATCATTTCATCAATTCTATCCATGTAGAGCTGGACATCCTTGACATTTTCACATCTTGTAACTGTGGCGCCGTGGTCTGCTACAAACTTGCAAGAACAGCCTGCACCAAGTGCCATTATAGTTTGTTTTTCTTCCATTATCAAGATGTTATAAAGTCCCTCTTTACCTGGTGTGGCGTAACCAATGTTCTCAAGGTTAGCCGCCATGTTCTTTTGTCTATATAAATAATAAGGGATCAGATTAAGCTTTTTAGCTGTTTCAAGGCAGGCATCCATATGCGCCTGTGAGTTTTCGATGAGATAATCGTCGTAAGCTTCCTTATCTATGTTAAGTCTTGCAGAATGCTTAAGTGCCAATGAATGTACTGTCAGGTTATCAGGCGCAAGTCTTTCTACTTCTGAAAGTGTATACTTAACATCCTCTATGGTCTCTCCTGGAAGACCTAAAATCAAATCCATGTTGATATCATCAAAGCCCAGTTCTCTTGCCCAGCCGTATACCCTGTAAATATCCTCTACCTTGTGGAATCTTCCGATTAAATCAAGTGTCTTTTGATTCATGGTCTGAGGATTAATTGAAATTCTGCTGATAGGATGATTCTTCATAACCTGCAATTTTTCGTAGGTGATGGAATCTGGACGGCCAGCTTCGATAGTATATTCCAGTAAATCCTTTGTGTTGAAATATCTATCAACCAGTGTTAACAGCTTGTCTAAATGCTCTTCATCAAGAGATGTAGGTGTTCCACCGCCGATGTAGATGGTGGTAAGCTGCTTGTCCTTACAAGCTTCGGCTGTAAAAGCCATCTCCTTTTCAAGAGCAGCCAAATAATCGTCTAGCTTCTTCTTCCACAATCCTATTGGATATGAAGTGAAGGAACAGTAAAGGCATGTGCTAGGACAAAATGGGATTCCGATGTAAACAGAATAGCCGTTGTCGTAATCTATCTTTGATAAAAGCTCGTGCTCCTTGTGAGAAACCTCAAGGCTTAAGGCTATCTTTTCATCTGATGTAAGGTAGGTATGTCTCATATAATCAGCAATCTCTTCATCAGATGCGCCCTGTTCTATCATGCCAAGACTTATTTTGGTAGGACGAATGCCTGTAAGTGTACCCCAAGGCAAAGTCTTTCCTGTGCGCTTGTTAAGGCTTTCGTAAATAGCAAGCTTTAGACGGTTCTTAGTGTCAGGCCTGTTGGAATAATCTATCTCAACCTCTCTGCCATCTAATGTAAGCTTGTGGTCTGCGTATTTAACGTCCATGGTAAAAAGCAGCTCTTCATCTGTAGGTGCATCGGCAGTGCCGATTTTTACCTCCTCCTTTGGATAGAATGCCTTCACCAGGGAATAAATGTCATATTCAAAATTATCTTCGTTTAACTTTACGTATATCATAGATATGGATTATATAGCCTTTCTTCTCCAATAGTGGTTGGTT
>CACYLQ010000025.1 GCA_902775195.1 uncultured Pseudobutyrivibrio sp. | reverse complement strand
TACCTGGGAAAGCAAATGTTCGTTCCAGGTGCAAGCTAAAAGTGTTGCGCATGGGAAGGCTGTTGTAAGTATGCCTGTTTCAGGTGCAATTCTAACACCAGCAGGGCCATCAGCTGTCATAGCGCTAGGCACACCGTATTCAGGAAGATTACCAAAGCCAAAGGTATTGGCAACACCTGTATTAGGCTGACCACCTACAAGATGCATTAAATCATCTAAGGATAGCTGTTCCACAAATTCATCTAAGGTAATCTTACCTTCTGCCACCTCAGATAAAGTGTGAGCACCCTCCTTAAATGGATGAATCAGGCAATAGCTTTCACGTGAGCGTACCTCTGGTGTAAGTCCTTCCTCTGTACCAGGCTTCATCTTTGTGATAACGCTTTCGTTAATGTCCTTGTGATTGCCCTGTGGCAATGCTTCGTAAGAACCATCTGAAAGCATACGTTCCTTAAGCTCTACCGGTGATAGTTTGTGAGTAAGCTCTTTAATGATTTCATCCTTTTCGTTGTCCCAAACAAAATCTACCTTAGCAACATCTAAAGAATCATTTCCAAGACAGAAGCGATATTCACCTGCTTCTAATACATAGCTAGCTTCCTTATGGCTTTCACCTGGCTGTAAGCACTTAGATTTAGCAAAGGCTCCAAGCTCTCTTGCTGGCTTGCCAAGCTTACCCTGTGGTGCACTGTAATAAAGCTGTTCCACATTCTTACCCGCTTTTGCCCCTGTGTTTGTTACCTTAACTGTGAAATAGAAGGTATCATCACATAAAGACATTGAAACAATGCTGCTTTCAAAGCTGGTGTAGCTAAGACCGTATCCGAAAGGATACACGATTTTCTTATCAGCACCTGGTATAGTTAAGAAATATCTGTAGCCAACATAAATATCTTCGTTGTAATTAACATAATCAAATGACTCATGGAAGCCCTTTGTTGAAGGGTAATCATCCAGGCTTCCTGCAAAGGTATCTACTAATCTACCTGATGGATTAACTGTACCAAGAAGCACGTTAGCTGCTGCATCGCCGCCTTCCATACCGCCCTGTCCCATGTAAAGGGCTGCATTTATTCCATCCTCCTTTAGCCATGTCAAATCGATAACACCACCAATATTAACTACTGCAATTACCTTTTTGAAATTGCTCTTTACAGTATCAATAAGCTTCTTCTCTTCCTTTGTAAGATAGAAATCTCCATCTGGGAAAATCTCCCCAGCTATCTTTGGCATAGAGGTCTCTGACTCCCATGGATTGTATTCGTTGTTGCATTCAACATCGCTTCTGTCCCAGCCTTCACCAGAGAATCTGCTGATAACGATGATAGCTGTATCTGTAAAGGCCTTGGCCCCCTGTAAAAGCTCGTCTGAAAGAGTTGGCTCTGCAGTCATGCCAGGCACTCGGCCCATATCGTACTGCTTCTTTAAATCATCCCTATAAAAGCTAATAAGTGGCTCGTATACTGAAACGCCCTTTGCTGTAAGGCCATCGTACAGGCTATGTACGTATTTACAATATACATCACCTGAGCCGCCGCCACCCTTAACATAATCTACGCTGCCTTTTCCAAACATTGCCACTGGCTTGTCCTTAGCTAGTGGAAGTGTTCCATCGTTTTCAAGAAGAACCATTCCCTCAGACGCGGCTTTCCTTGAAATCCTAATATGTTCATCACAACCTGTCACTCTCCTATCCCCATATAATGGCAGAGCTGGCTGATATAATAATCTAGACCATTTTTGCATAGCATACCTCCTATTTTTCATTAATCACTAGTTTATCTTAACCCTTAATCCCCTGCAAAAAAAGTGTTTAATTTTATAGAAGGTGATATTTTTACAGGTTTATATTCTATTCTGTCACAAGACTTCCTGCAAAGCCTTTGTTTTCGTTTGCCTTGTGACAGAACCACACTGGTTTTGCTTCTTTTCTGTCACAAGATATCCTACAAAGCCTTTGTTTTCGTTTGCCTTGTGACAGAACCACGCTGTTTTTGCTTCTTTTCTGTCACAAGATATCCTACAAAGCCTTTGTTTTCGTTTGCCTTGTGACAGAACCACACTGGTTTTGCTTCTTTTCTGTCACAAGATATCCTACAAAGCCTTTAGTTTCGTTTGCCTTGTGACATAACCGCACTGGTTTTGTTTCCTCTCTGTCACAGGACATACTGCGAAGCCTATGTTTTCGTTTGTCCTGTGACAGTGGTGCACTATTTTTTTATAGTGTCATTTTTTATCTCGTATAGATACATGAAAAAAGACGCTTTGGAATATTCCAAAGCGCCCTTCTTAAAATTTAAATTAATTTTCATCAACATATCTCTGAATGTTGCTTGCGTTAGCATAACGCTCTACATCATCACCGTTTACTACAACAAGTGTTGGTGCCTGCATAACGCCATACTTCTTTGTCAAATCAACCTGCTCCTCTGCGTCTACAAGGATGTAATCTTCATCCTCTAAGATTTCCTTTGCTCGTGCACAGTTAGGACATGTTTTTGTAGTAAAGAGATATTTAACACCTGTATTAGGTTCCTCTGTAACTACCTGAAGATTAATTTCTGGCTGAGCAGCCTTAGCTGCCTGCTGTTCTCCTGCACGGCGACATACACTACCTGCAATATCATAAAGCTTACGATTCTTGAACTCCTGAGTCTTTCCTTCGTTCCAGTTCTGAACTGGGCGATAGTAACCAGTGATTCGACTGTAAACTTCGGCTGGCTTTCCGCAGTGAGGACATGTAAAGTGCTCACCTGCAATGTAGCCATGATCCTTACATACTGAGTATGTAGGAGAAAGTGTGTAATATGGAAGCTTGTAGTTTTCAGCAATCTTTCTAACAAGGTTAGCTGCTGATTCCCATGTAGGAAGCTTCTCACCGATAAATGCATGGAATACGGTACCTGATGTATAAAGTGTCTGAAGCTCATCCTGAACCTCAAGTGCATCAAAGATATCTGTTGTGTATTCTACTGGCATGTGTGAGCTGTTTGTATAGAATGGTGTATCACCTTCCTTACCAGCTGTAATGATATCTGGGAACTGCTCTCTATCATGCTTTGCAAAACGGTATGTTGTAGATTCTGCTGGTGTAGCCTCAAGGTTATAAAGATCACCGTACATCTCCTGATAATCAGAAAGACGCTCACGCATATGGTTAAGAACATCCTTTGCAAACTGCTGAACTCTCTCATCACGCATATCTGCACGAAGCCAATTAGCATTAAGACCTACTTCGTTCATACCGATAAGACCGATTGTTGAGAAGTGGTTGTTGAAGGTTCCTAAATATCTCTTGGTATAAGGATATAATCCCTCATCAAGAAGCTTTGTAATAACGCCACGCTTAATCTTAAGTGAACGTGCGCTGATATCCATAAGCTTGTCTAATCTAGCGTAGAAATCTGCCTCATCCTTTGCCTGATATGCAATACGAGGAAGATTGATTGTAACTACACCAACTGATCCTGTACTCTCACCTGAGCCAAAGAAACCACCTGACTTCTTACGAAGTTCTCTAAGGTCAAGACGAAGACGGCAGCACATAGAACGAACATCGCTTGGCTCCATGTCTGAGTTAATATAGTTGCTAAAATATGGAGTTCCATATTTAGATGTCATTTCAAATAATAATCTGTTGTTTTCTGTATCTGACCAATCAAAATCACGTGTGATTGAATATGTAGGAATTGGATACTGGAATCCACGTCCATTAGCATCGCCCTCAATCATAATCTCAAGGAATGCCTTGTTGACCATATCCATTTCCTTTTTGCAGTCCTTGTATTTGAAGTCCTGCTCCTTGCCACCAACGATAGCTGGAAGCTCTGCAAGGTCGTTAGGTACTGTCCAGTCCAAAGTAATGTTAGAAAATGGAGCCTGTGTTCCCCAACGAGAAGGTGTGTTAACACCATATATAAATGCTTCAAGGCACTTTTTAACTTCTTCGTATGAAAGATTATCTGTCTTAACAAATGGTGCAAGGTATGTATCAAATGATGAGAAGGCCTGAGCGCCAGCCCATTCATTCTGCATAATACCTAAGAAGTTAACCATCTGATTGCAAAGTACTGACAAATGCTTTGCTGGAGCAGATGTAATCTTACCTGTGATTCCGCCTAAGCCCTCCTGGATGAGCTGCTTAAGTGACCAACCTGCGCAATAGCCTGTAAGCATAGAAAGATCATGAATGTGGATATCTGCATTGCGGTGTGCCTGTGCTATTTCCTCATCGTAGATTTCTGAAAGCCAGTAATTAGCTGTGATTGCGCCTGAATTAGAAAGGATAAGTCCACCTACAGAATATGTAACTGTAGAGTTCTCCTTTACACGCCAGTCCTCTACCTTAACGTAGCTATCTACAACGTTCTTGTAATCAAGAACTGTAGACTTCATGTTACGCATTTTTTCGCGCTGCTTTCTATATAAAATGTAAGCCTTTGCTACATCTGTATAGCCAGTTTGCTCTAAGACATTTTCAACTGAGTCCTGGATGTCCTCAACTGAAATTTTGCCCTCCTTAATTTTTGACTGAAAATCAGCTGAGACTCTGAGCGATAATAAGCCAATAATATCGTCATTGTAAGCCTTGCCAGTAGCTTCAAAAGCCTTAGCTATCGCGTCATTGATTTTTCCTAAATTAAACTCTGCGATTTTTCCATCTCTTTTTACAACATCAAACAATTCTACTCACCAATTTCCTTTCCCTAGTATCCTTAAGTGTGTCAAAAAAGGACTCCCCTTAATAACCTTTTGTTGTCCAAATCTATCGTTCATCTAAGGTACTTTCGACTTGTTTATATGTTATCAAAATATAGGGTGGCATTCAATGGAGAAAAACTAGATATAGTGTTTTTCGTCATAATTACCTAAAATAACGTTTTTAATTTGAATATTTTCTAGGTAGAATCGTGTTTCAACACACACAATATTTAGTATTTAAACACAAAAAGAACACACTAGATATAGTGTGTTCTTTTTAGACATTTTATCGAGTTTGTAGGAAAGTTAACTCCTTTGCAGCATCCTCATCCTCGGGGTAAGTCTCAAGATATTGTGTCAAGACTTCTTTTGCTTCGGAGTATCTATCCAGCTTTTCCAATGCTGTGACCTTGCCCTTTAAAAGGTTTGGCATATTGTCAATGGAATCAAGGCTCAACCCTGCATCATAATAGCCCAAGGCATTCTCATAATTTCCATTATTCATCTCTATATCGCCTAAGGCTGCAAGTGCATCGCTGGTAACCTCATCGGACTGGGCGTATTCCTTAAGCAATGCCTGGGCTTTATCGTAATCACCTGAATCCTGGTATAGCTTTGCCAGATACAGTTTAGCTTCTATAACATCCTTATCAACTGCCGCCTGTAAATTACTGGTGGCCTCAGATGTCTGCCCTAGCATGTAGTATATTCTACCCTTGTAGTATTTAGCGTTGGCAGATTTGTCCTTGATTGCAAGTGCATCATTAAGATAAACCATGCCTTGGTCTGTGTAACCTAAGGCGTTAAGGTTGTCATATATCTGAATGTATAGCAGATAGTTTTTAGGGTCGATGGAAACTGCCGCATCATAATCGGTAATGGCCTCTCCCACCTCTCCTTCATCGGCATAAATGCTTCCACGAAGGAAGTAAGCCTCGTAATTGTTCTTATCATATCTGATAAGGTAGGTGTAGGTTTTGGCCGCCTCCTTAAAATACCCTGCCTTAAACTGAGCTGCCGCCTTGTAGTAATTAATGTCGATTTCCAGATCTGTGACCTTGCCTATGGATTTGCCAAGAGCCTGATTGAATAAATCAATGGCATCATCATAGTTCCCTGAATCAAGTGCCTGTATTCCCTGGTCTCTTAAATCTATCTCAGACTGATTATATTTACCACAGCCCACCAATGCTATAGCCATGGCTATTGTTAATATTAGTGTTATAAATCTTTTTCTCATAGGTTTCATTTTAACAAAGTTGGACTTCTTTGTGTAGTAATATGATATAATAATTCCTAATAAAAACCATGAATAAAGGAGAAGGATTAATTGGACACACACCTGTTAATTAGATTTATTATTCTTGTATTATTACTTGCTCTTTCAGCCTTCTTTTCTTCGGCTGAAACCGCTCTTACCACAGTCAACAAAATCAAGCTTAAAACCATGGCCGATGATGGTGACAAAAAGGCCGCACGTGTTTTAAATGTTGCCAGCCGTCCTAAAAAGATGCTTTCTGCAATACTAATAGGAAATAACATCGTAAACCTATCAGCATCTTCCCTTGCCACCACATTAGCAATTGAAATATTCGGTAGTGTTGGAGCCGGTATTGCAACCGGAATCCTTACATTACTTATATTAATTTTTGGTGAGATTACTCCTAAGTCTCTTGCCACTCTTAATTCCACAAAGCTAAGCTTACTTTTTGCACCTGTAATTGCAGCACTTATGTGGGTACTTACACCTGTGATTGCCATAGTAAACTTCCTTTCTGGATTAGTTATCAGGCTGTTTGGCATAGACCCTGATTTCAAGGATGACACAATCACTGAAGAAGAAATCCGCACCATGATAGATGTAAGCCATGAAAACGGCGCCATCGAAGGTGACGAACGTACTATGATTCACAAGGTTTTCGATTTCTCCGACGCCTGTGCCAAGGAGGTTATGATTCCTAGAATCGACATGACCATGGTAGATGCAGATATCAGCTATCAGGATTTAATCGTAGTCTTCAAGGAAGACATGTTTACCAGAATTCCTGTCTGCGAACCAGATACTGAAAATATTATCGGTATTGTTAATATGAAGGATTTCCTTGGACTTATCCCTTCAGAAAGCTTCAATGTCCGTGATTATATAAGAGATGTTTACTTCACCTTTGAAATGAAAAACGTTTCTGATTTGTTTGATGAAATGCGTGAGGAATCAGCTACAGTTTCTATCGTATTAGATGAATACGGTGATTTGGCAGGTATGATTACTATGGAAGACCTGCTGGAAGAAATTGTTGGCGAAATCCGTGACGAATATGATGAAGACGAGGAAGACCCAATCATCAAAATCAACGAAAGGGAATATCAGGTTCTAGGCTCCATGAACCTAGAAGACCTGTGTGACATCATCCCTCTTGGCTTCACCAGTGAAGATTATGACACCATCGGTGGCTACATAGTAGGCGCATTTGACCACTTCCCTAACGCAGGTGAAACCTACGTTTCTGAAAATGGTGCCATAATTAGAGTACTTGCTGTTGAGAAAAAGCGTATCACAAAGCTTCGCATTAAATTGCCTGCATCAGAAAACCAGCAGCAACCATAGAAATATTGATTATAAGACCCAGGCTGGCAAATGCACTAAAACATCTTTTTATTGTATTTGCAGGAGCCAGGGTCTTTTTTCTTTTAGTCTTCGCTTCCACAAGCTTTCTTTCCCTAAATTCCAAAACAGCTAATACGCTTTCATAATCAAGAACGATAAACCAGATTACCCCTAAGGTGTTAACTATAATAAATATTAAAAAGCTGTAATCGTTTTTCAAATAATAAGCGAAAGCAATGTTTGCCAAAAAGAATAAAGTTTTATTTAGCAGCAACCGGATTTTGTTTTTGAGCATAGTCCTTTTCATTTCCTTCATGGAGAACTCCATGAGTCTTAGCTTTTCAACCACTTCTTTTTCTAAATTGGCTAAATTGCCTCCTCTAGCAAAAATATATTCGTGAATTAACTTTACGGTATCGCAACCAATTTGCTTTTCAACGTATGAAAACTGGTTTTCAACCTGGCCTTGTTTTATTGCCCTTAACAACATTTTCTTTAAGCCACGATTGGAGACACTGAAATACAGGTCATGCAATAGTTTGTCCTTTATGCATCCCTTCTTTAAAAGAAATGTCATTCGGCTGCAATATAAGCGTTTCATTTCAAACTGGGAATTAATGGATTTACCTGAAAAATAGGTATTCAATAAAGAGGCCATCTCAACTATGGCCCATAGACTAAAACAATATATAAGTGTATTTGTTTGCATATAAATATTTGTATGAATAAAAAACGACACGCCAAAGCGTGCCGTTATAATAACAAAAATATTTTAACATGTAAAGATATTTTTTACATTGTCTCTGGTTCTGGATAGTCAACACCAAAAGTCTCAACTGTAACCTTCTTCATCTTCTGCTCTTCAACAGGTCTGTCTGACCAGTCTGTTGCTGTCTCAGCAATCTTGTTAACTACGTCCATACCCTCGATAACCTTACCGAATGCAGCGTAATCTCCATCAAGATGTGGGCTAGTCTTGTGCATGATGAAGAACTGGCTTCCTGCTGAATTAGGAAGCATTGTACGAGCCATTGAAAGTACACCTGGCTCATGCTTTAAGTCGTTCTTAAAGCCGTTGCTTGTGAACTCACCCTTAATAGAATAACCTGGGCCACCCATTCCTGTTCCGTCTGGATCTCCACCCTGAAGCATAAAGCCGTTGATTACTCTGTGGAAGATTACTCCATCATAGAAGTTGTGGTTAATCAAGCTGATAAAGTTGTTTACTGTGTTTGGAGCGATTTCAGGATAGAGCTCAGCCTTCATGATATCGCCATTTTCCATCTCAATTGTAACTACTGGATTCTGTGCCATATTAATCTCCTAGTCCGGATGGCTTATAGGTTGTGGCTCGGTTGTTACATTAACAAGCATAATATTTCTACGCTCAGCTTAGAATGCTTCGCTTAAGAAATATTATAGCTTGTTAATTACAACCTACCTTTACCATAGTATGCCATCCTCATATAATATTTATAGTTGCATTATTAATTAAAGATTTAATTAATGTTTATAGTGACTCGATTATGTCTTTTGCACCAGCGAGGTAGGTATTGTCAACGTCGTAGATGCGACCTGCGTCGGCTGCTGTGGCGAAGCTTCTATCCATTGGCATCTTGCCAAGTACGGGAATGTTAAGTGAAGCTGCTACCTCATCTACATGACTTTCACCAAAGATTTGGATTTTCTTTCCACAATCAGGGCAAGCGATGTATGAATAGTTTTCCACAAGTCCGATAACTGGAATGTGCATCATGTCTGCCATGTTGTATGCTTTCTTAACAATCATCTGAACAAGCTCCTGAGGGCTTGTTACGATAACGATTCCATCCACTGGAAGTGACTGGAAGCATGTAAGTGGAACATCACCTGTTCCAGGCGGCATATCAACAAATAAGTAATCAAGGTCACCCCACTGTACATCTGTCCAGAACTGCTTAACTACACCTGCGATAACTGGACCACGCCATACAACTGGTGATTCCTCATCATCAAGTAAAAGGTTGATGGACATGATTTTTGTTCCATCCTCTGCTACCTCTGGGAATGTTCCATCATCATTTCCTGTTGCAGGACCATGAACACCAAACATCTTTGGGATGGATGGGCCAGTGATATCTGCATCCAAAATTCCTACCTTATATCCTGCACGTGCCATAACGCCTGCTAAAGATGAAGTTACAAGTGACTTACCAACGCCACCCTTACCAGATACTACACCAATAACGTGCTTGATATGTGAGTTTTTATTTGGCTCCTCTAAAAATGCTGTATTTCTAACACCCTTTTCAGCTGCCGCCTTTGAAGGACAGCCTTCGCAAGAGCCTCTGCTACATGTGCTAGCTGAAGCACATGAATCTTTCTCTGCCATTTTAGACCTCCTGTTTACAATCATACTAACCGTCATATTATACCATATCTGCCGAAATTGTATGGGTTTATTTACAATACATTACTAGTGAAATGTAGTCACATTCTGATGTTGATAACTGATTCAACTTAACGCGAGACTTATCCACAATATCCACATTGGATTTTTTTGGGTTGAGGATAACTTCACTCAATTCAGTTACTCACATATTTATCCACAATTATGTTGTTAATTTCTATAGATAAATGTTGATTTTTCGGAATTTGATGTTAAGTGAGGCATATTTCAACGAACATAGTTTCCACAGAAGTTATCCACAATTGTAAATAACTTAACAATGTAATTGAAAATATTTCTAGAATAATAGATAATCTAATGGTAGAAATTTTATAATCGAGGAATGCTATGAACGATACAAAAAAAGTATTATCCTTCGCAGTTGAATTAGGAGACATCTTACTTCGAAACGGAGCTGAAGTATATAGAGTAGAGGACAGCGTACTTGCAATTTTAAATGCATACGATATTACAGACTGTGATGTTTATGTTTTGAGCAATGGTATATTTGCCAGCGCAGATGAAGTTACTGAACACGGAAGTTCAATGATAAGACACGTGCCAATGTATCCAATGCACTTAGCCAGAATTGCTGCACTTAATTCTTTGTGCAGACGAGTTTGTGCCAAGGAGATAGAAATAGAGGATGCATGGAAGGAGCTAGAGGAATGCAAGAAGCTTCCATCATATAGCTTACCTGTATTAATAATTACAACAGGAATTGGCTGTGGTGGATTCTCATATATGTTTGGAGGATCTATATTAGATGCACTATGTGCCATAGTAGTTGGAGCAGTTCTTAAATTATTCTTAGATTTCGAATCCAGAACTACTCACTCAAAGACAATAACAAATGTGCTGGGCAGTATGGTGATTGCCATTGTGGCAGTACTCTTCTACATCAGTGGACTACCAGTACATTTTGATAAAATTATAATAGGAAGCATTATGCCTCTCGTACCAGGAATCCCTATTACAAATGGTATTAGAGATTTCATTAATGGCGATTACCTGTCTGGCTCCATCCGAGTTATCGATGCTTTACTTACAGCATTTTGTATAGCGGTTGGAATAGGTATTGTTATTTCTATAGTTCAAATCGGAGGTATAATTATATAATGATTTTAGAATACATTGTTCAATTTATTGTTGCCATGATTGCAACACTTTGTTTTGCCATAGTTTTTAGTGCTCCAAAGTCAGAGCTTATTCACTGTGGTTTGTCAGGAGCAATCGGCTGGATATTTTATTTACTAATATCAACAGTATTATCAGCTCCAACACTTGGTAACGTGGTAGG
This sequence comes from uncultured Pseudobutyrivibrio sp., assembly GCA_902775195.1. Lineage (GTDB taxonomy): Bacteria > Bacillota > Clostridia > Lachnospirales > Lachnospiraceae > Pseudobutyrivibrio. The sequence goes on along the minus strand of CACYLQ010000025.1, from coordinate 5,504 downwards.
TTCATTTTTACTTACTACTTTTTCAAGAATACTTGCCGCTAAACGCAAAAATCCCGTCACCATTTACATTATCGCAGGAATCTTCCCTCTAGTACCTGGTGCCGGAATTTATTACACTTCTTATTATTTAATTACTAATAATATAGATACATTTGCTACCTATGGCTTATCAACACTTAAGACAGCCGGTGCTATTGTAATGGGAATCATCCTTGGTATGGCCTTCCCACAAAGCTGGTTTAATACAGTTTTTGCACCTTCCTATCGTAAGTCATAAGACCATTTAATTCGTCTTCTATATCGGTGGCCTGTGTATAAACAGCCCCGCTTAGTCCCTCTTCTTGGAGGGACTTTATTTTTTCCATAATATTTTCATAGGCATCCTGCATATCTTTGGCATGGTCGTATTTCTTGTATCCATACACAGTATCACGTTTTACATGGTTGCCTACTTTAAGAGAAAAGCCACCAAATTCAGAAACAACATAAGGCTTATCTGTTATCTTAACCTTTAAATCTTCAAAATAAACATGCTCAGAGAATACATCCCCACAGCCCTCATGGAACCAGCCACTTGCAGCATCAAATGGACGAGATTCATCAATTTTTTTGGCAAATTCAAGGCATGAATTTGCGTCAAACTGTCCCCAGCCTTCGTTAAACAAACACCACTGCCCTATGCATGGAACATTTCTAAGCTGTTTAATTGTTTCTTCGCATTCTGTAAACCAAACTTCCTTTGATTTGGCAGTGTTTCTACCTGTAAATCTAAGGAACAATCGGTTCTTATCCCTTGAATTTCCAAAAGGTCTAACTACAGTTGGAATATTGCAAATCATATTCATATCGTACTTGGTTCCGCCATTTACAATATCCTGCCAAACAATCATGCCGATTCTATCGCAATGGAAATACCATCTCATGGGCTCTATTTTGCAGTGCTTTCTAATCATGTTAAATCCGAGCCCCTTGATACTTTCAATATCATTTATCATTGCAGCATCTGAAGGTGGTGTCATTAAGCTTTCTGGATAATAGCCCTGGTCTAGCACGCCGTTCATAAAATATGGCTTATTATTTAATGTAAGTCTTGGGATTCCTTCTTCATCCTTGCCTACACTAAACTTTCTCATAGCAAAATATGAAGAAAAGACATCCTTACCATATTCGATATTAATAAAATACAAATTAGGCTCCTCTGGACTCCAAAGCTTGTAGTCCTTCAGGTTCAATGTAACATATATCCTGTCATCCTTGATTTTATCTACAGTAAAGTCTTTTATTAAATCCTGATTAGAGGATGATATATCTACATGTCCTTTTAATTCAGAAACCTTTAGCTCTATTTTTACATTATTCTCATCTATGTTAGGAATCATGGTAAGGTTTGAAACATAAACCTGAGGCACCCACTCCATCCATACCGTCTGCCAAATACCGCTTTGGGCACTATACCACATTCCACAAGGGTCCAAAGACTGTTTTCCTCTGGCATAGCCTATTCTGTCGGTGTAATCTCTGACTCTAACCTTTAGTTCATTTTCTCCTTCAACTACATAGTCAGATATATCAAAAGAAAAGGACGTAAAACCTCCTTCATGAATTCCAATATTTATTCCATTTAAAGACACATATGCCACCTGATCAACTGCACCGAAATGCAAAATCAGGTGCTTTGTCTTTTTCACCTTATCGATAACAAAAAGTTTTGTGTATTCTAGGGTTTCTTCTGGAAGAAGTGTGTGCCTGTCTGTTCCAGACAAGGCTGTTTCCGGAGAAAATGGGACTTCGATTAAACCGTGGGATACCACTGCTCCTTTGCCGCTGATGATGCGGTAGTTCCACTTACCATTTAGATTAATATAAGATTTGCGCTGTAATTGAGGGCGTGGATATTCCTGTAGTCCCTCATACTTATAGTCTGTGCTAAGCTCGTAGCGTGTGGCATTCTTATCAGGCTTAGCAATTGCTCCTAGCATTTCCTTCCAATACATTTTGGTCCCCTCCTAAGTATTTTTCATAACTCTAGTCCGGCTGTTACGTTCACAATAATTATATTTCTACACTCGGCTAGAAATGCCTCGCTTTAGAAATATAATTATTGTTAACTACAGCCTCATCTATGTTTTATCATTGTTCTATTAACTATTAATATTAGATACGTACTTCAGACGATTTACGTCTTACCCAACTACGGTATACGATTGTTAGGCAGATGGTGTGGGCGGTTAGGGTTAGGAGCCAGCTTCCGGGATAAGAGAAAAATAATACGCTTTGTGTGCGATTAATCTGGAAGTATGTGGCAATCCAGATAAGTCTTGTGGCACAGGCTCCTATCAATGATACAATCATTGGAACTGTAGATTTACCTAATCCACGTAAACCACCTGTTAATGAATCCATTATTCCACAAAGGAAATATGGGCAGCATACCCAAAACAGACGAAGTGTTCCTGCTGCGATAGCATCGGCACTATCTGTGTATATTCCAAGTAATGGTGCTGAGAATGTGTATGCAAGATTTCCAAGTACTAATCCTACAACTGTTACTATTCCAAGACACTCCAATATTACTCTTCGTACTCTCTTTTCATCTCCTGCTCCATAATTCTGGCCTACGAATGTGACGCAGGTCTGAGATACGGAATTCATGGATACATATACAAATCCTTCGATGCTGGATGCTGCAGATGAGCCTGCAATAACAGCTGTACCGAAAGAATTAATTGCTGATTGAATAACTACATTAGATAATGAAAACACTGTTCCCTGGATTCCTGCCGGAAGCCCAATTCTTATAATACGATTTAATATTTTCCTGTCTATTTTAACCTTGCTAAAATTAAGCTTTAAGGCATCTTCCTGCTTTGTAAAGAATACTACAAGCATACCGCAAGAAATATAGTTGGATGTAACTGTAGCAATAGCGACACCTGCAACACCCATATTAAATACAATAACAAGGATTAGATTGAGTATAACGTTAATAACACCTGCCACTGTCAAAAAAATAAGTGGATGTGTTGTATCACCGGCAGCTCTAAGAATGGCAGCTAAAAAGTTGTAAAGCATAATAGCTGGCATAGCCAGAAAATATAAACGTACGTACAAGGTAGCAAGACCAATAACATCCTCTGGCGAACCCATTATTTCCAAAATAGGTTTTGCCAAAAACAAGCCTATAAATATAAGAACAAATCCACAGATAATAGAGAAAGCCACGCTTGTATGCACAGTTTTCTTCACATCATTTTCCTGGCCTGCACCATAAAACTGAGCTGCGCACACATTTGCACCTACAGACATACCTATGAATAAATTGGTCATGAGATTTATAAGTGAATTAGTAGACCCAACCGCCGCAAGGGAAGCCTCACCTGCGAAACGTCCCACAACAATTACATCAGCTGCATTAAATAAAAGTTGTAACACACCTGATAAAATAATTGGAATGGTAAAGATTATTAATTTGCCCAAAAGTGGGCCATGGGTCATATCGATTTTCTTACTTGAATTCATAGAATGATTGTAACACTTTATATAGCTAAAGGCGAGTCCGAAGACTCGCCTTTAATAAAATTAAAGAAAGAAATTATAGGAAAAATCTAATCTTAAAAGATTAAATGTAGTCCTTTGAATTATTTTGCAGCTAACTCAGCCTTAAGAGCTTCTGTAAGAGCTGGAAGGATCTTGTTAAGATCTCCAACAATACCGTAGTCAGCTACGTCAAAGATAGGAGCTGTCTCATCCTTGTTAATAGCAATGATGATATCAGACTCTTCCATACCTGCTGTATGCTGGATAGCACCAGAGATACCGATTGCGAAATATACGTTAGGACGAACAGTCTTACCTGTCTGACCTACCTGAAGATCCTTTGGCTTCCAACCAGCATCTACAACTGCACGTGAGCAAGATACTGTACCGCCAAGTACCTCAGCGAGGTCATCAAGAAGCTTGAAGTTCTCTGCAGAACCAACTCCACGACCACCAGATACAAGAATCTTTGCATCCATGATATCTACTGTTGAAGTAACGTTCTTTACAACGTTAAGGATCTCAACGAATCTGTTGTTAGGCTTGATTTCTGGGTTGAAGTTGATAACTTCTGCCTTGCGGCCAGCAACCTTCTCAAGCTTCTGCATAACACCTGGACGAACTGTAGCCATCTGTGGACGGTTGTCTGGGCATGCGATTGTAGCGATTGTGTTTCCACCGAATGCTGGACGAGTCATAAGAAGCTGATTGTGCTTCTGCTCCTGACCTTCTCTAGCTACGAGTGGGAAATCACCAATCTCAAGTGATGTACAGTCAGCTGTAAGACCTGTTGCAACTCTAGCTGAAACTGTAGGACCAAGATCACGACCGATAGCTGTTGCACCAACGAGCATAATCTCTGGCTTGTATTCATTAATGTAAGCAGAAAGTGCCTGTGCATATGGCTCTGTACGATATGTCTCAAGCTCCTTGTTATCGATAACAACTACCTTGTCTGCACCGTACTCACCAAGCTCATCTGCAAGGTTAGCGATACCTGAACCAAGTACTACTGCTGTTACCTCTGTTCCTAAATCTGCTGCAAGCTCATGTGCCTTACCGATAAGTTCGAAGGCAATTGAGCTAAGTTTATTATCAACCTGCTGAGCGAATATAGCTACGCCCTTGTATTCTTCTAATGACATTATGTTTGCCTCCTCTTATTAAATTACATGCTTTTCTTTAAGCTTGCCAACGATATATTCAACTGACTCCTTAGGGTCAAGAGCAACCTTCTCGCCTGCTCCCTTACGTACCTTATCAGATGCCTTAGCAATCTTTGTTGGAGAACCAGCAAGACCGATGTTAGCATCATCAAGATCTGTAAGATCATCTCTACCCCAAACTGTTACTTCCTTATCGAAAGCATCGAAAATTCCGCCTGGAGTCATATAACGTGGCTCGTTAAGCTCTGCAAGAGCTGTTACAAGACAAGGCATCTGAGCCTTAATCTCGTGATATCTATCCTCGTACTGACGCTGTACGATAACGTTGTTTCCTTCAACCTGAATCTTCTCAGCGTATGAAATAACTGGAAGACCAAGGTGCTCAGCGATCTGTGGACCAACCTGTGCTGTATCACCATCGATAGCCTGACGACCTGTGATGATAAGGTCATAATCAAGTTTCTTAAGTCCTGCAGCGATTGTTGAAGATGTTGCCCAAGTATCAGCACCACCAAGACGTCTATCTGTAATAAGAACTGCCTCATCAGCGCCCATAGCAAGAGCTTCACGAAGCATATCATCAGCCTTTGGAAGACCCATTGTTACAACTGTAACCTTTGCACCTGTTTCATCCTTAAGACGAAGAGCAGCCTCAAGACCTGCCTTGTCATCAGGGTTCATAATAGCAAGCATGCTTGCTCTATCAAGAGTTCCATCTGGGTTAAACTTAACGCCGCCCTTTGTATCAGGAACCTGTTTAATACATACTACGATATTCATGTATTTAATCTCCTTTATATG
>CACYLQ010000024.1 GCA_902775195.1 uncultured Pseudobutyrivibrio sp. | reverse complement strand
TATAATGGTAGCGTAATTTAAGACACTTTTTGAGACATTTTATAATGAATCTGATACACTCATTTTATCAACGAAAGGAATCATTATTATGTCTCGTACAAAAAGAACTTTTTCACCAGAATTCAAAGCCAAACTTGTCCTTGAGGTTCTCAAGGGAGAAAAGGAGCTCAACGTCATTGCTACCGAAAATGATATCCAGCCAAATCTCCTTAGAAACTGGAAAAAGGAATTCCTAGATAAAGCATCTGTAGTTTTTGATGACTCTCGAGAGGATAATCTCCGAGAGAAACTCGCTTCTGAGCGTAAAGAAAAAGATCAATACGCCAAGAAAGTTGGTCAGCTCACCATGCAGGTGGACTGGCTCAAAAAAAAATCTGAAGAAATGCTTGGACCTGACTACGAGAGTAAATTTAGTCCGAAGCCTTTCGAAGACTGACAAGAAGGAAATCCCTGTCAGTGTTGCTGCTGAATTGTGCGATATCAATCGCACCAGCATTTATTATAAAGGTCGTACTATCTCTGAAACAGAAATTATCTGCAAGAAGATAATCGACAAACTTCATACTGAAAATCCTACCTGGGGAGCAAGACAAATGTCTGCTCAACTCAAGCATCGTGGCTATAACATCGGCCGCAAGAAGGCCCGTAGATTCATGACGGAGATGGCTATTGACCCTATCTATCCAAAGATGAATCTTTCAAAGCGCAAAAAGTATGCTGAGGTTGTACCTTACCTGCTTCGTAATGCTGTTATAACCAGACCCAACCAGGCTTGGTCTATTGACATAACCTACATTCCTATGAAGCATGGCTTCCTGTATTTAACAGCTATTATTGACTGGGCCAGCCGTTGTATTGTCGGTTGGGAGCTTGATGATACATTGGATACCCGTGCAGTTATTGAAGCTTGCAAAAAAGCTTTTGAAGTAGCAAAACCTGAAATCTTCAATTCAGATCAAGGTTGCCAGTTCACAAGCCATGAATATAAGCAGTTGCTTCAGGACAATGGCATCAGACAGAGCATGGATGGTAAAAGTCGCTGGGCTGATAACATCATGATTGAGCGATGGTTTCGCTCCCTCAAATGGGAAGAGGTTTACCTCACTGAATATGCCAACATCAAGGAAGCTCGTGCTGCTATTGGCAAATACATCTATAAATACAATTTTGAGCGTTGCCATTCAGCTATTGGCAATGTAACTCCTGCATCAGTTTACTATCCAACAATGCTCTATGATGATGCATTAGAGTCTGTTGGATACTACGCAGCATAACCATGGATAACCATGGTTACAGTGGTGGAGGGGCTCCCTCTCTATCCTTAACATAGATTCATTATAAAATGACAAATATTTTGTCTTGAAAACTGACCCACTATAAAATGGATAATTATCATTGAAATAGATTAAGTAAAATATAGAAACAAGCAGAATTAAAAATAGAAGTTCTTTTGAAAATAAGAGATGTAAAAACACCGTCATAATCCAAATTGGAAATGATGGTGTTCCTTTTTGTCATATTATTTCATAGAAATGATGAGGCTTTGCAGATATATCAACATAATTAGAGGGCCTTATGCCTGTAAAAAATGCATTTGAATTTGATAAAACCATTTTTGCATCTAGGAAATCAACATCATCTATATATTCATCTAAAATTCCCCATTTATTGCCATTTCGTCCGGTTACACTTCCGTTGGGAATAAGAAAATAACTATGGTATCGTGCTATTCTTTTGAAATTAAAATAATGATACGTTTTGTTCGTACCATGATGAGGAACTTTAATAATATGATAGTTACCCAATAATCTAGGATAATCAGTACGTCTTTGTAATTGACGCAACTTACTACCACCGATATCTCCGGTAAAGAGCATATTACGACCTCTGAAATTTCTTTTATTTCTAAAAACTATACTTACATTGTTTCCTAATTTTCCAAGCTTTATTTCATCTTCTTCATTTCTATGTATATCACTATTTTGAAGATCTCGTATATCAATTTCGCATTGTTGTAATAAACGCTCGATATCAGGAATGGACAGAGTACTATATTGAGCAGATTGCATCAAATTAACTGCTTCAAACAATCTTGAAGAAATATCCACGAGTAGTTCATTTGTATGCGGTGGAATAGTATTCATGACTTCACTACTAATTATAGTTCTTCTTAAGTTATTTTTGTCAGGCCATAAGGCTACAAAATTATCTGATATAGGGTCACCTCGCTTAATCAAATGAACATTACTTCCGCATATAGAACGCAAAAAAGAAATGAGATTAATATTTGTTCGTGAATGTCTATCATAATGGTACACCAAAGGATAAACCTAATTAATAGATAGTCATCAGTTGTATCCCATACATCTGGGATATAGACATCCCTAAATTTTTCATGAGGATAGTTTTGACCCATATACACTGCCCCTGAAAAATGATCATCATGATAATGTGTAAGTAAAAAATCTTTTTCTTTAGGCATATCATTTATTATTTCTTCATACCTATTGGTTTCTGCAGCTCCTGTTAGAGTTGAACTTCTTCTATGAATCCCGAAATCAACATATAAAGGAGTTTCCACATGTTCGTTTTCTATTCTAAAACAATCCCCAAAATCAGTATCAAACATTGTAACTGCCAATATTAATCCCTCCCATTGAAATATTCGTATATACGATAATAATATAGTATAGGTTTTTATAAATTAAGACCACTATTAAGGTATATTTACAGAAATAAATCTAGCTATAAAAATTCGTGCGAACAAGCGAATTTTATCGGACAATTTTATAGGCTTATGATATACTTTAAAGTAGCGTGGTTACTGTGTTTTGTCGCTGTTTCGACAGTGAGAAAGGAAACTATTATGGCAGTATCGTATCAGAAGTTATTTAACTTAATGCGTGACAGGAAAATGAAGCGCAAAGATTTGATTGAACGAGCTGGTATTACCTATGCAACAATTGCGAAACTTGAGAAGGGCGATAACGTTCAAATGGAGATTTTGGAAAAAATCTGCAGAGAGTTTAAGTGCTAGTTTGAGTGATATTGCCGAGATGAAATTTGACTAGCATTTGAAAGAATAGTTAACAACATAATTATTGGAATGATAAAGCCTAAGGAATTGGAGGATTAGTATATGACAACAAGAAATGCAAAAATAGATCAAAAAGCAGATCTTATTTGGGCTATAGCAGATAAATTAACAGGTGTTTATAAACCACACGAATATGGTGAGGTTATCTTACCTATCACTGTAATGAGAAGATTTGACTGTATACTTTCAGAAACGAAAGATGCAGTTCTTTCTAAGTATGAAGAAGTAAAAGATTTACCTATGAAAGATGTACTTTTACGTAAGGCATCTGGTTATGAATTTTACAATACGAGCAAGTATACATTTGAAAGACTTATGGATGATCCAGATCATATAGAGGAGAACTTTAGAGATTACTTAAATGGTTTTTCGGATAATGTACAGGATATTCTAGAAAAGTTTAAGTTTGATGGTCATATTACAACTATGGCTAACAAAGGAATTCTTTATATCGTATTAAAAGAGTTCACAACAGAAAAAGGTAACTTACATCCAGATGAGATTTCAAATCTTGAAATGGGTTATATATTCGAGGAGATTATCCGTCGTTTCTCAGAAGCTCACAACGAGGATGCAGGACAGCATTACACGCCTAGAGAAGTAATTCAGCTTATGGTTAATATACTTTTCTATGACGATAATGATGTTCTTTCTGGAAACAATGTAGCAAAGACTATCTATGACCCTGCATGTGGAACAGGTGGTATGTTATCTGTAGCTGAAGAGTATCTTCACGCATTAAATGCTTCTACAGAACTAATCCCATTTGGTCAGGAAATTAATGATCAGACTTTTGCAATCTGTAAAGCAGATATGCTTATCAAGGGTAATAACTCTGATTTCATCAAAGATGGTAATACTCTTTCTGATGACCAATTCAAAGGGCAGACATTTGATTATATTCTTTCAAATCCACCATTTGGTCGTGAATGGAAGAATGAGAAGGCAAAGGTCGAAGAAGAAGCAAAACTTGGATTTGGTGGGCGTTTTGGCGCAGGCCTTCCTGCATCAAGTGATGGACAGATGCTTTTCTTAATGACTGCTATGTCAAAAATGAAGGACATCAGCCAAGGGGGTAGCCGTATAGCTATAATCCATAATGGTTCACCACTATTTACTGGTGATGCTGGTTCAGGCCCATCAGATATCAGAAAATATATTTTAGAGAATGATCTTCTTGAGGCAATCATAGCTCTTCCAAATGACATCTTCTACAACACAGGTATTGCAACATATATCTGGGTTCTTTCAAACAAGAAAGCTGGAACTATCCGTGAAGGAAAGGTGCAGCTTATTAACGCAAATGAATTATATGTTAAGAGAAGAAAAGCTCTTGGTAATAAGCGTAACGATATTTCCGAAGAGGATATTGCCCAAATTACACAGATTTATGGTGATTTCAAAGAGTCAGAGATTAGTAAGATTTATGATAATGCAGATTTTGGTTATACAAAGATAACAGTGGAAAGACCTTTACGTGATGAGGAAGGTAAGCCTGTATTAAAGAAAGGAAAGCCACAGCCTGATACATCATTGCGTGATACAGAAAATGTACCTTTGAAGGAAGATATTAAGGCTTACTTTGAGCGTGAAGTACTTCCATTTGCTCCAGACGCGTGGATTGATGAGAAGAAGTCTAAAGTTGGATATGAGATTCCATTTACAAGATATTTCTACAAATATGAGGCTCCAAGACCATCTGAGGAGATTATGGCTGAGATTAGAGAACTTGAGAAAGAACTATCAGGTAGTCTTGAGGAGGTATTTGCCTAATGAGAGAAATGAAGGATAGTGGTGTTGAGTGGATTGGAGAAATACCAAGTAATTGGGAAGTGAAAAAATTAAATAATGTGGCAAACAAAATAACGGATTATGTTGCTAGTGGTAGTTTTGCAGATTTAAATAAAAATGTTCAATATCTTGATGAACCAGATTATGCAATGTTGGTGAGAACAGCAGATTTATCGGGAACAAAGGATAAGAAAATATACATTGATAAAAGTGCATACGAATTTTTGGCAAATTCCAATTTATTTGGCGGAGAAGTAATACTGTCGAATATTGGATCTGTGGGTAATGTGTTTTACTTTAAACTATTATATGAAAGATGTTCATTAGCTCCAAATTCAATCATGGTATCCGATAGCCCGAATAATAAATATTTGTATTATTGGTTTGTAAATCCTATTGCTAACGATGAGTTAAAAAGAATAGGTGGCAATGCGGTCCAATTAAAATTTAATAAAACCCAATTAAAACAGTTTAAGGTATTATGTCCACCCGATGATGAACAGCAAAGAATAGTGAAATTTCTTGATTCAAAATGTGCCCAAATTGATTCAATAATATCAAAGCAGGAAGCTATTATTGAAAAGCTAAAGGAGTATAAGCTATCTGTTATAACTGAAGCTGTTACAAAAGGATTGAATCCTGATGTTGAAATGAAAGATAGTGGAAATTATAAGATAGGAAAGATTCCTTCAAGTTGGAGTATGCAAAAGATGAGTATCGTTTGTAATACTATAACAGATTACGTTGCTAGTGGAAGTTTTGCAAGTTTGGCAGAAAATGTAAAATATCTAGATGATCCTGATTATGCTATGTTGATTAGAACGGTGGATGTTTCAGATAAAGGGCGAGATTCAAAGCCTGTATATATAGATAAAAAGGCATATGATTTCTTGAGCAATTCGAACTTATATGGAGGTGAGATAATATTACCTAATATTGGTGCATCAGTAGGTGATGTATATGAAGTTCCTAGGTTATATGAAAGAATGTCTCTAGCCCCAAATTCTATTATGTTTAAAACGAAATATAATGATAAATATTATTATTATTATTTTTTATCGGATCCTGGAAAAAAGTCATTAATCGAAATGTCTCAAAGCGCAGCACAGCCGAAGTTTAATAAGACAGAATTAAGAATGTTAAGAGTGCCAGTACCATCGATTTCTCAACAGAATGAAATAGTACAAAAGCTTGATAAAGTAATAAATAGAATTGATAGTCAAATCAATAAAATCACAGAAATAATAGCGAAAACAGAAGAATACAAAAAATCGTTAATCTACGAAGTTGTTACTGGAAAAAAGGAGGTATAACACGTGACAGGTTTTTCTGCAGTAATCAAAGTATTATTGGAAAACAGATTGGTTCCAACGGTTATAGGACTTATTTCTGGTGCTATAATCTATGCTTTTTCTTCGGAAGATAACTGGATGCTTCAAAAACTAGGGACGCTTGGATATGGCTTAGTATGGTCAGGTGTAGCATTTCTTGGAATAACTTTTATTCAATATTTAGTAAAGCAAATAAAACGAATGTATGATGGATATAGGGCTTTTATAGAAGATAAACGATATGATGAAGAAGAACATAAAAAGCTTATCGAACAGTTATGGTTTTTTATAGATGGATTAGATCAAAATTATATCGAGTTTCTTAAAGAGTTTCTTGATAACAATAATGAAACAATTGAGAAAACAGGATGGGATATACCTAGTTTCCCTGTAGAATATTTTAATTTTCGAAGGATAATTATTGAACGACATATCGAACGAGAAGGTAAGGTAGTATATTTATATAAAATGGATGAAAAAATTTTTTCTTTGTTGAGAGAATCTAAAGAGAAGTATAACAAAATTAGTCATTTTGAATAGGAGTGTAATGGGAAAGGAATATGTAAATCAACATTTTGTGTCACAAAGATATTTAAATCGATTTGGAACTCCGAACACCAATAACGATGGTTACAATATTGGGGTTTTACGAAAGAAAAAAGACGGAAGCTTGCATCATTTTAGACAAGCCGTAGGCAACATCGCCTATAAGAAAAACTTTTATGATATTAGTTACTTAGATAATCCAAAATATTGGGAGAAATATTTTAGCAATGAGATAGAGCCTTTATATGGTGATTACTTAAACAGAGTGATTTCAAAAATAATGCTTTCTTCAGTTGAAAAATATAAGCTCTCAGTAGAGGAAAGAAGGCAATTGTCTAAATTATTAATATTCCAATATGCTAGAGTGCCAGCATTTATTAAGCCTGCATTAGAAAAAGAATCAAGAATATGTAATCAAGCAAAGAAAGAAATATTAAATAAATATGATACATTATTAAATGATGAGCAGAGAAAATTGATTTGGGATTATAAACCAGAAACTGATTTTGTAAAAAATGTTACTATAGAGACTTTTTCAAGTGAAGAGAATTTAAATTATTTTGCTTCAATTATAGAAAAAGGAGTATTTTTAATCATATACAATGATACTGACATACCGTTCTTTACTAGTGATAATCCAGTAGTTCTCTATAATTATATGGAAGAATCATTGAATTATGGAGAAAATGGATTAGTGAATAGTAACACCATTATTTATTATCCGTTATCACCTAAAATAATGTTGCAAGTTGTACCTAAAGGTTTTAAATTGTGGGGATTAGAGGTTGTTGATGGATCACTTAATGTACTGAAGCCAACGGTTAGGGATATAAATTATATAGCCAAAGTAAATGATTTTCAAATAGAACATGCTACATCCGAAATCTATATAACTATAGACATGCTAGAATTATTTAATGAAAACACGGTGGAGGGTTAATTATGTCAGATTTTGACGTAAAGGAAAAACGTTTTGAAGAGGATATAGAAAACTATCTAATAAATCACGGGGGTTATACAAAAGGAAATCCAGCTTCATTTAACTGTTATTCAGGATTGGATGAGGCTACTTTTGTTGAGTTTCTAAAGAATAGCCAGCCTAAGCAATGGCAACGCTTTGAAGGAATATATGGCGATTCATCTGAGGAGCAAATTATAAATCGTTTCACAAGAGAAGTGAAGCAGACAAGTCTATTAAATGTTCTTCGACATGGATTTACTGATCGCGGAATTAAGTTTAGAGCTGTATTCTGGAAGCCAGAAACTACACTTAATGAGACAAGTCGTGTTCAATACGAAGCTAACATTTTCCACTGCACAAGACAGTTGCATTATTCTGTAAAAAATGAGAACAGCATTGATATTGTGTTGTTTATAAATGGAATTCCAGTAGTATCAATGGAATTGAAGTGCCAGTTTACAGGTCAAAATACAATGAATGCTATTAATCAGTATAAGTTTGATAGAGCAAGTAAAGACGCTATTTTTACCTTTAAAGAACGAGTGCTTGTTCATTTTGCGGTTGATCTTACAAATGTCTATATGACAACTCGTCTACAAGGCCCTGCCACATATTTCTTGCCATTTAACCAAGGTAGCAATGGCGCAGGTAATGTAGGTGGAGCAGGTAATCCTAACAACGAAAATGGATATGATACAGCCTATCTATGGGAAAATGTTCTCTGTAAAGATAGGCTTCTAGAGATACTTCAAAAATATATTCATTTAGAGCAGAAGTTTGACGAAAAGGGAAATCTTGAATCTGAAAGAATGATATTCCCACGTTACCATCAGCTTGATGTTGTAACAAAGTTATTAGATGATGTTAAAAAGAATGGAGCAGGTCACAATTATTTAATTCAGCATAGTGCAGGTTCTGGAAAATCAAATTCTATTGCATGGCTCGCACACCGTTTGTCAGGGTTACATAATGACCTTGATGAAAAGATATTCCAATCAGTCATTATAGTTACAGATAGACGTGTTTTGGACAGTCAGTTACAAGATACAGTGTACCAGTTTGACCATGTCGAAGGTGTTGTTCAGAAAATAGATAAGAACTCTGAACAGCTTAAGAATGCCATTGAAGGTGGAGCAGGTATCATTATTACAACATTGCAGAAGTTCCCAGTAATCTATAAAGAAGTACAGTCTGGAAATAAGAATTTTGCAGTAATAGTTGATGAGGCGCATTCTTCTCAAACTGGAGATGCAGCAAAGAAGTTAAAAAGAGCTCTTGCTGATACAGAGGATATTTTGCGTGAATATGCTGAAATGGAAGAGGAAGAAGAAAAGAATCGCAAGGATGATGAAGATCGCCTTTTGGATGAACTTGCCGCGCAGGGCATACAGAAGAATCTTTCCTTCTTCGCGTTTACAGCAACACCTAAGGGAAAGACTCTTCAGATGTTTGGAACAAAGGATGCAGAAGGTGTATTTCATCCATTTCATATTTACTCAATGCGCCAGGCTATAGAGGAGCATTTTATTCTTGATGTCCTTAAAAACTACATGACATATAAGATGTACTACAAGATTATCAAGACCATTGACGATGATCCTGAGCTCGATACAACAGCAGGTGCAAAGGCAATTCTTAATTACGAGACATTGCATCCACATAATATTTCTCAGAAGACTGCAATTATGCTTGAGCATTTTATGAGCATTACCAGATATAAGATGGGTGGCAGAGCGAAAGCTATGGTTGTTACACCTTCTCGTCTTCATGCAGTCCGTTATGTGCAGGAGTTTAGAAGGCAGATTGCCGAAAAGGGATATAACGACCTTGAAGTATTAGTTGCCTTTTCTGGTGAAATTACAGATAACGGTACACAGTTCACAGAAGAATCCATGAATAAAACCAAGGATGGAGAGACTATTAAAGAAAAGGCATTGCCAAAAACTTTCCATCAGGATGAATATGGAATATTGGTTGTAGCTGAGAAGTATCAGACTGGATTTGATGAACCATTATTGCATACGATGTTTGTGGATAAGAAGCTTTCTGGTGTTAAGGCTGTACAGACTTTATCTCGTCTTAACAGAACTGCACCAGGTAAAGAAGACACCTTTGTACTTGATTTTGTTAATACAGCAGATGATATTAAAAAGTCATTTGAACCATTCTACGAAGAAACAGTTTTGCTTGAAGAAACAGATCCAAATGTAATCTATGATATGAAGAATACATTGGATGAGTTTAGAGTTTACCAGACAAGCGAAATTAATTCTTTTGCGGACATTTTTTATTCCAAGAGTGAACAGGCTGCAGGCGATTTGGGAAAACTTCAAGGATGTCTAAGACCTGCTGTTGATAGATACATGACAATCGATACTGATAGAAGAGCTGTGTTCAAATCAACACTAGCAAGCTTTCTTAGAGTGTATTCATATGTAACACAGATTTGTAGGCTTTTTGATAAGGATATTCATAGGTTTAGTATTTATGGAAAGTTTTTATATGCAATGCTTCCTAAAGGACCTGGACTTGAAAAGATAGATATCGATGATAAGGTGTTACTTGAATACTATAAGCTTGTCAAAGATTATGACGGGGCAATAGAACTTGAAAGTACTGAAGGTGGATATGTTCCTATTTCTGGTGAAGCAGGCCATAGAGAGGTGACAAAAGACCCACTAACAGTAATTATAAATAAAATAAATGAGAAGTATGGCACCGCATTTACGGAAATGGATAAGGTTCTCATTCAAATGGAGAATGACTATGCAACCCAGAAAAAATGGCAGAACTGCGCTGTAAATAATGATAGAGCAACATTTAAGCTTCTCTTTGAAAAAGATTTTCCTAATATGGCAGCTGAACGATATGAGCAGAATGATTTGTTTTTTAGAAAGCTATTCTCAGACCCAGATATGATGAAAGATGTAATGGATACTATTGGTTCAGTATTGTATGAGAGACTTAGAAGAAAAAAGATAGTTGCCCCAGGTACTGGAGTCGCGGATGAGGCAACACCTGAGACTTATGTTGAGGATGTTTATGCTAGACCAGTAGATTAAAGGCAGAAGGGACGTATTGGGATAAATGGAAAAAATTGTTAATGAGGCAGTGAAGGTAGACTTACATATTCATTCCTGCTATTCATCAGGGAAAGACGGAAATAAAGTAGCTGCAAACACTGAGAAAAATGTAAGTATCCTTGTTAAGGGGTTGGTTGATAATGGAGTAAATATAGCTGCTATAACAGATCACGATACTTTTAGCTATTCCATGTATAGTGAGCTGAAAAAGCAGGAGCAAAAGAAAAACTGCATAAAAAAGATTCTACCAGGAATTGAGTTCACGGTGGAATATGCTCCGAATATACCAATTCATATTGTTACCATTTTTGATGATTCTAATGATGAAAAGGTAAAGAATATCGAAACAATAATGACTACAGGGATAGGATTTACCACATATTCAAAGTCAAAAAAGCAATTTAAGAAAAAGGATTACATAGATATTCTTGATGAAATTGGGTTGGATTTTGTTATGATAGCCCATCAGAAAAGTTCATTACTCTCTAAGGATGGCCCAAAGCAGAATGATGTTCGTTCTTTAGGTGATAAAGACTTTAATGAAGTTGTCTTTATGGATTATTTTGACGCATTTGAGTTTAGAAATAAAAAGAACGAACTGTACAATAAGGTATTTCAAATTGATAATAATCTTGAAGATAACGTAAGATTCATTACTGGGTCAGATTGCCATAGGTGGGAAAATTATCCTTATACAGAAGATAATGAAAAACATAATTTCACATTTACTTATTTAAAATCACTGCCAACATTTCGTGGGTTGGCTATGGCAATAACTGATAATCACAGAATTGCATTTGAAGAGAAATTCTTTAATCCTTTAGAAAAGTATATAGATAAATTGCAGTTAGAGATAGAGGATGAAATAGTTGATGTTCCTTTATCTAAAGGAATAAACGTTATTATTGGTGATAATTCAATTGGAAAATCGCTTTTTCTTCATGAGCTAACATCCAATTATAAATTAACAAAGAATAAACAGTTACAAAATGGATATAAAAAATACTTAGCTAAAAAGGGGATCAGTATCAAGACTAAAATCCCTGAAGAAGATATTTTTATGTTTAATGCACAAGGAGAAATTCGTGCTATTTTTGACAAGGATGGCTTGCAGCCTGATACTTACCTTAAGCAGTTTTATCCAGAAGCGATTAATGCTGCAAAATACCGGACAATTGTTGAAAATGAATTGCAAAAGTTGTATTCAGCATTAGAGGCGAAGTTTAAATACGATCAACATAAGAAGCTCTTGCCAGATTTAACCATTGATACTTCTGAATATGTACCGATTAGCTTAACATTCACTGGTAAGAAAACAAAGCATTCCGAAAAGGATACAAGAGAATTAGTTGATAAGTTTGAGAAAGTTCAGGATGATTTTGAACAAATAAAGAAGAATAAGTCTCTATTGGATAAAGATAAAGAGCAAATTGAAAGTATTCAAGAAACCATTTCAATTATGCAGGAAAAGTATAATCTAAAACTAAATGATCTTATCAGTGAAAATTCTAAAATAAATATTTACACAACGTTTATTAACAAGTATAAGAACGAGTATTCTAGAAAACTAACTGATGAGCAAGCAGTATACTCGGAATTTTTGGCTGGAAAAGATAAAATAATAGATGCAATTGTTGCATTGAAAAAAGAAGAGCGAAGCTTAGTAAAGTATGCTCCATCTGATTTAAATGAGAGTATTGAAGTCGTCACAAATGATGTGGATATATTTAAATTTGTTTCTAAGCTTGCAGTTGAAAAGATAGATTCAAATTATATAACTAATCTTATAAATAGTGTTTTAAAGAAAAATAAGAAGATAGATACATTGACGATTACAGAGGATGAACTTGAGGAATGGATTAAGAATAATGCTGATTCTGAGAATCAAATAGAAGCATTAAAAACTAAAATCAATGCGGTTCTTGATAAAGAGTTTGAGCCTCGAAATTCTATCATTGAATCCGGAATGGACGTATATCAAGAGGTGTCATCTGGATTTGATGCGCAGATGTATTTTACGCTTATCAGTGGAGAATCATCTGATAAAGGAATATATATTATAGACCAGCCTGAAGATCATATTTCACAAAAGGCAATAAAAAATAAGGTCCTGAATCAGTTTAGAAGAATGGGCGGAAACAGGCAGGTTATAATGGTGACGCATAATCCGCAGTTTATTATTAATTTGGATGTTGATAATGTGATTTTTCTTTCAAACGAAGATGGGAAATTTTGCGTTAAATCTGGGGCTTTAGAGTATGAAGATACCGATTATTCTATTTTGGATATTGTTGCAGAAAATGTAGAAGGAGGTTTAGCCCAAATTCAAGGGCGATTAAAACGATATGAAAAGAAGCTTTACTCTGAATAAAAATGATAACTCTTATGTTTTAAAAGATACAAATCCTAATCGAAAAGATGAGCCGTTCACAATTGATATAGAAGAACTCAAATTTGATACTGCAGAATTCTATGATTATGTTTTTTATGGTGTCACTGAGGACTTTGAAATCAATATTGAGAACTGTCTTGGTGAAGATGATAAATCAGGTGCCATAGTTTATAAAACTATTGATGAAATAGCGCAGGGAGTGTTGGAAAAACTTAAAGAGAATTAGTATTTCATTGGTGAGCATTGATTGGCAGACATATGGAGGAAGTGTAGTGATAGAGATTGTAACTGATGAGCATTATTCGTTAATTTCTTCTTTGTTTGAGGAGACTACTGACAGTATAAGGATTATAAGCCCTTTTTTATCAAGAAAAATGGCAGATTTGCTATGTGAAGCAGCGTACAAGGGTGTCGAATGTTCTTTTGTTACAAGGTTCTATCTTCAGGATTTTTTAGATGGCTCAAATACGCTTGATGGATTGCAGGACATGCTAGACGCAGGTGTGAAGCTGTATGCGCTGATTGGATTACATACTAAACTATACTTGTTTGATGAGATGGATGCAATTGTCGGAAGCGCAAATTTTACTGAAGGTGGCTTGGTTAGAAATGTTGAACTTTCTATACATTTAAATGATGAGCCCGCAATTGATACGCTTCAGGACTACTATGATGATATTGTAAGCAAGGTTAATAAAGCAGATGATGGTCAAATAACCCAAGAAATGCTGGATGATTATAAAGAAAGATATAAGAAGCAGAAAGAAGCAAAGGCGAAAGCAGATGGTAGTAAGAATATTGTTTGCATCATGAGAGGAGCTGCGTTAGACAAATCAGCCAGGAATTTGAAGGAAAATATTAATGCAGCATTTGATGAAATTGAGACAAATACCAAGGAAAGGCTTAACGATGTGGTATATGCAGCTCTTGGAGGAAAGAAGGAAGAAGCTTCTCATAAAAGTTTAAGAAATATCATTTTAAAATTTTCAGCATCGGCAAAGAAAAGAGCAGATGGTAATGAACCAATGTTTATGCATGAGTTCATTGATAATGGAAAAGCTGTCTATATATCAAACTTTTCGGAGGCACGTAAAAGTAGCGCTAAGACTGTTGAAGAGGGGGATGAAACCTTCTTCTGTGTGCATTCATATGATAAAAATGGTAAAGAGTGTCCTCTCATAGTTGGCAAAGGAATTTTTAGGAAATACAGCAGTAACAATGATGCAAGAAAAAAGGATTGGATAAAACAGTATGAGTGGCTTTCAGATTATCCTATTTATTGTGTGATATCAGAGGCAAAGGTAATAGATGCACCTGTTAATTGTGGCATACCACTTCGAGAATTGACGGATGTGCTAGGTTATAAGACCTACATGCATACAAGAAATAACCCAGATAAGTATCCGAAGGAGAGAGTTGCAAAGGCCCATGGTCAGCAGGCTATGCTGGCTTTGTCACCAGAAGCTAAGGAATATTTAGATGTAAGATTAGATGAATTAGGAAAAATGTACGGCTGGAAAAAATATGAGTCTGAAATATAATTAAAGGGCTGATAAAGATAACAAGATTATAATTAAAATCAAGGGTGTAATATGATGAAATACATTGTAGCGGTGGTATTGTTATTAATAATAGTTGCAGTTGCTTTGTATAATAATACGCGAAAGAATTGCAAAGAAAATTTAGGGAGTGGAAAAACGGGTTTCAGCTTGGCCAATACTGGGAAAAATGAGTTGTCAGTTCGATTTGAAGAAGTGATTGCACTATCAGAAGGAGACGAGGAAAAGCTTGTAGAAGTAAAGGATAAAAAGCTTTTAGCTAGAATTGATAATATAGTGCCTGGCGCAGCTCAAGCATTAGCTAACACAAATGCTGTTAAAGCATATCATGATGCGGCAGAATCAGCAGGGCAGCTCTATAAAGCAATCATTCCTAAAGGTGCAGTGTTGGATAAATCTCGTTCTATGGAAGGAGCCGTTCGAGGCTCATATCGAAATGTGCCAGGAAGCATTAAAGGAAATGCCAATTGGGTTGCAGTAGACAATAATGCTGCTGAAGGGTTGGCAAAAGTTGGTTCTGCTACTGCAGTAATGAATGTTGCATCCATGGTTGTGGGTCAGTATTACATGACGCAAATAAATGATCAACTTGGCAGTATTAATGCAAGTATTGATAAGATTGCTGATTTCCAAGAAACTGAATATAAGAGCAAAGTTCTTGCGCTGGTCGCTGAAATGCAGAAGGCATCAACTTTTCAGATGGAAACAATGGAAAGTGATGAACTCAGAAATAGAGAATTGCTGCATCTGAGGACGCTAGAACATGAATGTGCCGAGTTACTTGGTCAGGCAAATCTTTCGATACAAGGTGTTTGTGATGCTGCAGATATTGATTACCAGAAATATGAAAATAAGGCCAAGGAAGCAGAAAAATGGTATCAATGTCAACAGATACTTCTAAAAGTGATGAATCAGATTGCTGAGTTATCCTATGCAATGAACCTTGGCAAAGTTTCAAGAAAGAATAGCTTTGCGTTGCTGGAACCGTATGCAAAGCAGGCAAATGATGCATTAAGCAAACTTAGTGATTGGCATATGGGTGTATGTGAGAAGTTGGAAATCGATACAGAAGAGCAACGCCGTAAGCGCCAAGGAATCGAGGGACTCTTCATGGGGGCGCTGGGTATGATAAATGATAACTTCAATTACAAAAAGGTATCAGGAACCATGATTAATAGAATTGAGCAGCAGACTGGCTCAGAAATATCGCAAAGGTTGATTGATTCGGATTTATTCCATGAGGATGTAAACTTAATAGCGAAAAATGGAAAGTTGTATTATTTACCAATAGCAGAATAATTGTCATAAACCTTCGGAGGAGAAATCTTCCGGAGGTTTTTTGTTGCTTTTTAATCTGATTTGATATAAAGTAAAACCATAATTCGATTTGGCTAAAGCCAAAAATGTAATTGGTTTTTGCGGCGCTGTATGTTAATAAAAATGTAACCCACAAAATGGCTGAATTTGGTGGTTTTACGCGGTTTGGCTTGCTATATTATGGACAATAAAACGAAAGGAGGCCTAACGATGGCTGATTTTAAAGAATTAAGAAAGAAACAGGGTTTAACACAAGCTCAGTTAGCGGATATATTGGATGTATCTGTAAATACGGTGCAGAACTGGGAGCGAGGAAGGAATCTTCCAAGTGGTGAAAATTTGAATAAGTATTTAAAAGCGCTTGGAATTACTAATCAAGTTGATATTACTAGAATAGTGGGTGAGATTAGTACAGCAGCTTATAGTGAAGACAGTACGGATGAGCTGGGAAATGTGCCGATGTTTTTGTTTACGGCTGATTCACAGGAACTGCTTTCAATTAAGCAATGCTATGCATCTGCTGAAGAGCTTGATATGTTAGGGTATGTTGAATATGTAAGATGGGATAGTAAGTATTCGAAGCGTGAGCGCAGAGGAGACGCTAAATTTCCATTAGAGTTCGCATTCTTTGAGAAGTATGGTGGATTTAATGCTACGATGAAAAAACTTTCTGAGGCGCGAAAACGTCTTGGAAGATTACATGGTGATGCACTGGAATTTGCAGAGCAGAATCCAGGATGTGAGTATCGTTTGGTTGCTTTTTCGGAAGAAGAGGTAATTAGTAAATTGGCAGTTTTCATGGATGATAAAGATTATTCAAAGAAAATAGAAGATATATATAATTGCCTTAAGACTATTGATGCTGTAGGTACAGATTTCTTATCGCCCGCTAACATGAATATGAGATTAGAGAAGAGTAAAGAAATTAATCAGATTCTGCAGAATGGTATTGACTATATGACCGGAAAAAGAAATCTTGGAATACTTGCTGGATATGCAGAACTAGAAATGACTAATCCAAATGAAAAGCCTAATATCAGTATGCTTAAGCTGACAGAACGCGGCAAGCAATTTATCGAATGGGGAGATAAGAAAAGAAAATAAGTAGCTTCGAAAATTAACATTATTATATTTAAATCACATGGCAGTAGCTTGACGAGCTTCGCTTATTGTTTTATCATCACATCAATTAAACAAACAGGCGCCCATTGCTACCGAGTAGTGGGATTCACGTCATTCCTTTACCGTTAGGTCTTAGCAGGTGGAGGAATGGCGTATTTTAATATATGGAGGTTTTTATATGAAATGGGTTTATTTATTGATTGCCGGAGCGTTGGAAATCACATGGGCTGTGGCAATGAAAATGTCTAACGGATTTACGGTATTGATTCCATCTATTATCACAGGAGTAGGTTACATAGCCAGTGCAGTATTTTTAGCCATTGCTCTTAGACAGCTGCCTTTGGGGACTGCCTATGCCATGTGGACTGGAATGGGAATCCTTGGAACGACGCTGCTTGGCGTATTTCTTTTTCATGAAAAACTGTCGGTTCCACAGGTCATATGTGTTATTCTTATT
>CACYLQ010000023.1:1305-17808 GCA_902775195.1 uncultured Pseudobutyrivibrio sp. | reverse complement strand
TCAGAATAAAAAGAATATATGGTAATTAAAGATTTAATTAGACAGTCGAATGTAAATAGAAAGAATAGTTTAGTAAAATTATTGGGAGAAAGAAATGTCAATTAATACAGAGTTACAGGATGGGCGCCCTGCAGATACTGAGGGCCGATTAGATAGAGAAATACGTGTATATGATTATTTAGATAATCTTGGGATAAAGTACAAGCGCGTGGACCATGATGCTGCGGATACTATGGAGGCTTGCGCGGAGGTTGATAAGATTCTTGGTACACTTATGTGCAAGAATTTGTTTCTTTGCAACAGGCAAAAGACTAACTTTTATTTGCTGCTTATGCCAGGTGATAAGAAGTTTAAGACAAAGGAGCTTTCAAAGCAGATAAATTCTGCAAGACTTTCATTCGCTGAGGCTGAGGATATGGTAAAGTATTTGGATATTGAGCCAGGTTCAGTAAGTGTAATGGGACTTATGAATGATAAGGACCATGTAGTGCAGCTTTTGATAGATGAGGATGTGAAAAATAGCGAATATATCGGTTGCCATCCATGCGTAAATACTTCTAGCTTAAAGATAACAACTAAGGATATTTTCGAGGTATTTCTTCCAGCGGTAGGCTACGAACCAAGGATAGTTACATTAGTTGGAGAGGATTAATCGTCCTATGAGATATAGCAATATTGTAGAAGCCAAATTCATATCAAGGCCTAATCGCTTTATAGCGCAGGTGGAAATTGATGGGCAGGCAGTAACTGTGCACGTGAAAAATACTGGTCGTTGCAAGGAACTACTTTTACCAGGAAGGACGGTATACCTTGAAAAAGCAACAAATCCAGACCGAAAGACACCTTATGACTTGATAGCAGTAGACACGCCAATAGGAATAATCAATATAGATTCTCAGGCGCCAAATGCAGTGGTGAAGGAGTGGCTTGAAAAGCAGGATTATGATTATATCGACCCAGAGCATAAATACGGGGAATCCCGAATAGATTTCTTCATGAAAAAAGGTGAAGAAGAGTATTTGCTGGAGGTAAAGGGCTGCACCCTGATAAAGGAAGGGGTAGGCTATTTCCCAGATGCTCCAACTGAGCGTGGTGTGAAGCATTTAAGAGAGCTTGCAAAGGCCACAAAATTAGGGTATAAGGCCATGATAGCGTTTGTAATTCAGGTGGATGGAGTTACAGAGGTTCGCCCTAATATTGAGACTCATCCTGAATTCGGCATAGCCCTTGATGAGGCAAGGGATGCAGGGGTAGAGGTGCTATTCTTGCAGTGTCATGTAGAAAAAGATTTATTACAAGTCATAAATTAGATGCAGTACACATAGAATGTGATAAAATATGTTCAAATGATTATGGAAAGAAGGGTATTATAATGCAATTTGAAACATTACAAAAAGATATGGTTGCAGCAATGAAGGCTAGAGACAAGGCTAGAAAGGACGCTATTTCATCACTTGTATCAGATGTAAAGAAGGCAGCAATTGATGCTGGCACACGTGATAACATCGCTGATGAATTGGTAGATCAGGTTATCCTTAAATCGCTTAAGACAGCTAAGGAGCAGCTTGATACATGCCCAGCTGATAGAACAGACCTTAAAGAGGAGTATCAGTTCAGATATGATGTAATTAAGGAGTACGCTCCTGCAATGATGTCTGATGATGAAATCAGAGCATTCTTAAATGAGAATTTTGCAGAGGTAATTGCAACAAAGAATAAGGGTGCAATCATGAAAGAGGTTATGCCTGCACTTAAGGGCAAGGCTGATGGTAAGGCTATCAACATGATTGTTGCTGAATTATGTAAATAAAGCACGCATAAATAATTGAAATTGTGTAAAAGACATGGATGTAAAGGGCGTCAGGTGGATAACTTGGCGTCTTTTTGTTAAAGGGTGGATGATTGGTTAGGCAAAGGAGATCGATTGATGGGCGAGAATGAAAAGCTTGAATGGGAAGAAGTCTCATGTGAGCACATTATAAATGATGAATGGATTGATTTTAGAAAGAGCAAATACAGATTTCCAGACGGAAGAGAATTTGAGCCATATTACAGCTATAGCCGTAGGGATTATGTTGTTATTGTGGCAACAGATGAGGCAGGCAATTATATCTGCGTAAGACAATATCGTCATGGCATAAAGCGAGTAACAACAGAATTTTGTGCAGGTGGAATTGAAAGAAGCGATGGCAAGGAATATGGAAACCGCAGTGATGTAGCCAGTGCCGAGGATGCCCTAGAAGCTGCAAAGCGCGAGCTTATGGAAGAAACAGGCTATGAAAGTGATGATTGGAAATTCCTTTTATCAGTTCCATCCAATGCAACAATGGCTGATAACTATGCTAATATCTTCGTTGCAAAAAATTGTAGGAAGGTTAGCGGACAAAGCTTAGATGAGACAGAATTTTTGAATGTTCATCTTTATACCAGAGAAGAGATTGATCATATGATATCATCAGGGGAATTCCCACAAGCTTCTCACATATTGGCATTGCTTCTTGCCGATAAAAATGAGTAATAGATTTAGAAAGTAAGTAATAATGATAGCAAAAAGAGATTATATTGGAATTTTGTTAACTATACTGGGAGCCTCATGCTGGGGGCTTTCAGGTTCTGTAGGACAGTATTTGTTTGATGTTCAGCAGATGGACAGTAAGTGGTTAGTGCCAATAAGATTAGGTTTATCAGGCGTTGTACTGATGGTGTACTGCCTGATTAAATATAAAAAAGAGGTCCTTAAACCTTGGGTGACACTAGGAAGAGCAAAGTACATGGTAGTTTACGGACTTTTAGGTGTAAGCTGCTGCCAGTTCTTGTATTTCTTGACGATTGAACTATCAAATGCAGCAATAGGCACAATCCTACAGGATTTAGCACCAATATTTATATTATTAGTCACATGTATTCACGGTAAAAGATTTCCAAAGGCAGGAGAAATCTGCTCCATCGTTCTTGCAATCCTGGGCGTATTTTTCCTTACAACACATGGAAATATGGAAAACATTTCGGTGCCAACATCGGCCTTGCTTGCAGGTATAGCCAGTGCAGTTGGAGTAATGATATACAACGTGCTTGCCCCAAGGGTAACTGGTGACATGCCAGTAGTAATCGCTCAGGCCTGGTCCTTTTTAATGGGCGGTTTGGCAGGATTTTTAATATTTAGAGTTTGGCAGATTCATTACGTTCCCAATATTTATGGAATTCTTGGTATAATATTTGTAGTATTGGTAGGAAATATCGGAGCATTCACATTATACATAAGCGGTGTCAAAAGAATCGGCCCACAAAAAGCCATCCTTTACAGCTTTGCAGAGCCTATAACCGCAGCGATAATAGCAACAACCATATTGGGCAGCAAGTTCACGGTATACGATGCACTGGGCTTTGGATTGATATTTCTAATGCTCTGCAGTATAACATTTGTAAATAGCAATAGTAAAAACGCCAGTTAAGGAGATGAAATGACATATTTAACCTGTTTCTTTTTAGATAACGAAAAAGACATCATCGTAAACCTATACAAGGATTTGGATAGGCTATTTTATGTGCTGAAAACACCAAATCACAGTACAGGTAATCTGATACGTAATATTGCTAAAACATGCCAACTGCCATTATCTGAAGATGAGAATGGTATGCTGATTATAAATGGCGAAGTGCCTTGTTTTATAGATGGAAATAATCAGGAAAGCTATATATTTAAGCTTGGAGATACTGAAATAGCCAGCATTTACCCAGACGGAAGCGTTGATGTAAAGGCTGCCATTCCAGCTATTGCAAAGACACTGATGAGCCAGACTAAGAATTTTAATCTAGAGCCAGAAAAGACTATATTCAAAACCTTTATCAGAAAGGATTTGAAGTTTAGGGCAGATTTGCACACTCACATGAATGGTAATCTTACAGGCGATATCTTGATAGCATTAGGCATAGCTCACCAGATAAGATATCCATTGTATTATGTTAAAAAGCTGGAGCTTGAGCTTACAAAGGAACAGTGGGAAGTAGTTAACGCCCAAAGAGAAAAGGTAGCCCGCCAGTTTGTATCTTCTGATCTGAAGGGAAAGTACCTGGACAGAAGAATCAACGACAATACCTTCATTAATTTTGCTGATTTAATGTTAAACAATCTGGATAATGCAGAGCTTAATATCGTTAAAATAAGAAATTCCCTGGCAGTAATCAAGGACGGCCAGGCTGTATTTACTAATCTTGAAAAGGTTTACCTGTATAGATACGTATTCTGTAAGGGTAAAGAAAGCGAAGAAAAGATAGATTTAACGAAGGTTGATTTTATCCCTGATGAGGATGTTAGAAATGCAGTAAAACAGATGCTTAGAGATAAGGAAAACCCAGCATACTGCAATAACACCATCTTCCAGGATAAGCTGCTTTGGATTGCCAGAAGCTATAAGAAGCAGGGTGTATCTTACGCAGAAATCAGTGATACCACCCTTGTAAAGAAGTATGAATCTATCGAAATGCTAAGACAGGTTCATGAGGTAATGCCTCATATCTACAAAGAAACAGGGGTTATGATTAGATTTTTGGCAGCAATGCGTCGAATACCTCTTACTATTGTAAAGGATGCAATCACACCAGCTAACTATTTGGAGCAGAACCTTGAGGTACTGAAGGCAACAGCCTTGGACCCATACGTTGCAGGCTGTGACTTCGTTGGTGAGGAAATCAACGATATTATCACCTTAAAGCCTGCTTTCAAGGAGATTGTAAAGATTGCAAAGGCTGACCCTACATTTGTAATACGAGTTCACGCTGGCGAAAACGACAGCCAAAAGGATAACATTGCTCATTCAATTGCATGTGTTAAGGAATCATTGGAGTCAGGTCAGAAGATGCCTAAAATGCGTCTTGGGCATGGTCTATATACCTACAGCCCTACATCGAAAAAGGGAAAGGAAGCCCTTAAGGAGCTGAAGGATAACAACATTGTTTTGGAATTCCAGATTACCAGTAACGTGCGCCTTAACAATTTGAATACTCTTGAAAATCATCCATTAAAGCAGTACTTAAAGCAGGGAATTCGATGCGTTCAGGGTACAGATGGAGCCGCACTTTACGGTACAAGCTCAATAGATGAGCAGCTTTCTTTGGCGAAGATGCTTGGTCTTACAGATGATGAGTTAAGACAGATGCGCGATGCCGAAGCAAACATCATAAAAGAAAGCCAAATAGCATATTCTACTAAGAAGGCAGCTTTCACAAAGCTGTTAGCTGGCAGGGATATGGAAGAAGTACTGCTTGAGAAGATGGAAGCAGTAAAAATATCAAATCATGTGGGTTCAAAGAAGGCTAAGCTTAACGCTAACACTGAATTGAAGGACCAGATAGAGGAGATTACCTGGGATAGACTTCCAGTTGTACTTCTTGGAGGAAGCTTTAACACTGAAAGCAGAACCACAAAAATCAGCGCAAATGCCACAAAGCAGATGGATGAGCTGATGGAATACTTAAATCCAGAGGAAGTATGTTTTGTAGTAGGACACAAGCTTTCTGGTTATGAAAAGTATTTGCTTGATAATAACAAGAAGGGCTTCAGAGTGTATTCCTTCGTACCAGCCTTGATTACCAAAACTGAAGCAGAACGAATTAAAGCTTCAGATGTAAAGGTTAGAGTTTCCATAGAATCAGAGGGAATGGGACTCTACAAGAGTATTAACTACGAGATTTTTGAGCGCCGCCCATCTATGGTGGTAGCTTTTGATGGAAACAGCGCAGCTGCCAACCTGATTCAGGAAGCCAAAAATGGTAAGGGACGCTCGGCTATATTCGTATGGGCTCACTCAAAGAACCTGATGCAAAAGGCTAATTCATTACATGGATATGTATTTTCATTTGATAAAGACAATACTATCAAGAAGGTAATCGAATCTCTAAAAAATACAATTTAAAAACAATAGGTTCCTATTCATAACACGAAGGATTTAGCCGATATTAAATTGTAAGCTAAATTAGATGTGTTGATTTCAGTTAGGTTGAAAGGAGTATTGTGCTATGTTGAAAAACAAAGTTATTACTGTTTTAGCAGTGGCTTTGCTCACTGGAATGGCAATGCAGCCTATGGCTGTAGCAGCTCAGGAAACACCAGAACGACAAGTAATAAGAACAACTCCAATCAATCCTGAGCCTGAAACAACAATTATTGAAGATGAAGATACTCCACTTGCTGGCGGAATCATTGAAGATGAAATAGATACCGACCAAGAGGAAAAAATCAGAATTGTAGATGAGGAGACAGCTAAGGGCATTACGGTAGATGACGAGCACAGAGCTTCAAGACCATGGTGGTTATTACTACTGGTTCTTATATGTATAATCGTAGGCTCCACTGCAATTATCTCTATGAAAATGTCTACTGATGATTAACAGTGAGTGAGGTGGGGTATGGATTTTAATTTTGAAGATGAGAGTAAACCTTATTCATCCGATGACGCATTTGAGGATTTGGAAAAGATAAGGAATATTCTTCATGAGGCTCAGAAGAATATTAATAAGGACAAGCTAAAATCGACTCCTATAGATTTGAGCATACAAATAAATATTGATGAAAAATAAAAGGCTGAGAAATCAGCCTTTTTATTTATGTAATTGTATTGTGCAAAATGGAGTTTTTAGCTATATTTAAAGCGTAAGATAAAAGAGCAGGAGAATATGAAGATGGGGAAAACACTTTATTTAGAATGCAATTCAGGAATTAGCGGAGACATGACAGTAGGGGCATTAATAGACCTTGGAGCAGACAAAGAGGTATTAAATAAGGTGCTTTCAACTGTTAATATAGAAGGCTTTGAAATAAAATATAGCAGAGTAAAGCGTGCGGGACTTGATTGTCAGGATTTTGATGTAGTGCTTGATAAGGAGCATGATGGGCATGATCACGATATGGAATATCTTTATGGACACACTCATGAGCACGAAGACCACCATGGACATCATGAAGACCACCATCATGAGCACAGAGGGTTAAAGGAAATCACAGAAATAATCGACAGTGCAGCCATGACAGATAACGCCAGAAAAATTGCAAAGCGTATCTTTGAAATCCTTGCAGATACAGAATCTAAGGCGCACGGCGTGCCAGTTTACGAGGTCCATTTTCATGAGGTTGGCGCAGTAGATTCCATAGTGGATGTTATTTCAATAGCTGTATGTATAGATAATCTAGATGTAGATAAAGTAATCGTTCCAAAGCTGTATGAAGGTCATGGCACAGTTAGATGCCAGCATGGAATACTGCCGGTCCCAGTTCCAGCGGTAACAAATATAGTGACTGACCATAAAATTAGTCTTGAAATATTGGATGTTAAGGGTGAACTTGTAACACCAACAGGCGCAGCTGCAGTTGCTGCGCTTAGAACAGATGAGACCTTGCCAAAGGAGTTCAAAATCAAAAAGGTTGGCATGGGAAGCGGCAAAAGAGACTACGGTTTAGCAGGCTTTGTAAGAGCAATGATTATAGAATAAGAGGGCCTCAAAAGCCTTGTAATTTGGGGGGTTAAATAATATATTATTAACAGAAGGTTAATATAAAAATGTGGGAGGAGTAAGAGTTGGCAGACAAAAATAACGGGGGCTTAACTGTAGAATTAAACGATTTTTCGGCAGGAGATATCTTGCAAATGCTTAGGGAATTACCCGATGCATGCTGTCTTTTTCAAGTAATAACAGACCCTTTTGGAACAGTGCAGGATATGCAGTTTTTGTTTGTAAATGAGAAATACTCATCGCTGGTAGGAAAGCCATCAGCTGAGCTGATTGGAGCAACATATTACAGTACAGTAAGCAACAGGGATGAGGATTGGATTAGACTTACATATCAGGCTGCTTTTATGCGTCAGTCTGTTATTAATAGAACATTCAACACTCAGTTTAATAAATGGTTTGAATTCTGGGCTGTTCCCGTTTACAAAAAAGGATTTTGCGCCTACATCATCCATGATGTGACTGCAGAAAAGCGTAAGGAAGAAACAAGAGAAATAGTCAGCAATTCCAACAACCTAATCATAGAATGTGCCAAAGTGCTTTCTACATACGATTTCAAAAAGGGAATCAGAGCCGTGTTAAAGAGCCTTGGCGCTGTCTTAAAGGCAGACAGAGTCTACATGGTGGAATCAAAACGAGGGGAAGCTGGAGATTTCTACGAGTGGATGGATAGACAAAGCGGAAGAGGTCTTCCAGGCAAAAAGGAATTTGAAAAATACGACATCTTTACAATATGGAACAAGCAGCTTCAGGACAATAAGGTGGCTATAATAGAAGATTCTGTAGATGTTCGTTCTATTAGCGAGGAGGTATACGAGGATGTTTTGGTAGGAAACATCAGCCGCTACGCTGTTGCAGCCATAAGTGACAAGAAGGATATTATAGGATATCTGATAGTAGATAATTACGTTCTTAATTTGGACGTTAATCTTAGAGAGGTTATGGAATCTATTTCAATTTTCATATCTGAAGAGCTTAGAAACTATAATCTTGCCCATGAAATGATGTACATGAGCACTCATGACGTTCTTACGGATTTGGGTAATAGACAGGCCTTTAGTTCTACTCTTAAGATGATAGAGGGAATGAATGTGTCTGTAGGAATATGCTATGTAGACATTAATGGTCTTAAGGAAGAGAATGATACAAAGGGCCACGATGCTGGAGATGAATTAATAAAAGAGGTGGCAAACACTGTATCTTCTGTATATAAAAAGAAATATTGCTATAGAATTGGCGGAGATGAATTTATAGCAATGATTCCACAGATAGACGCTGAATATTTTAGCGAGCTAACAGATAAATTAAGGAAAAAGGGAAAGAAAATACCTATGGCGATAGGAGCTATCTGGCAGGATAATGCAGAAAATCTTGAGACGTTGATTAATTCTGCAGACCAGCTGATGTACAACGATAAGGCGATGTATTATCAGGATGGCAATGACCGTAGGCATTAGAGAAGGTTATGGCAAAGCATAAGAAACAGATTGAATATAGATATTATGAGATACCCGATGGACATTATGTAATGGCCCTTCTTGGAGAAACCTGGGTTCGTAGCTATGGCGCGGAACAGGAGAACCTGCTTCATTTCCACAATTATATGGAAATAGGCTATTGCTATTGGGGAAACGGGCAGCTTACCATCGAGGAATCCACTGTTCCTTACAAAGGAGGATTGATAACAATCATTCCTGAAAATATTCCTCATGAGACCAAAAGCTACAACCATGGTATATGCAAGTGGGAATATCTTTATATCGATATAGACAGCTTTATTCGAAATGAAATGCAGTTTAAGCGAATGCTTCCTGAGGAAGTAATAAAAAGGTTAAATAATCACGGTTATGTTATTCAGTGGAACCAGAACAAGGTTATGGCCAACATAATCAAGAATATTATTGAGGAATACAGGGAGACAAAGCCATACTACAAGGAGGCTGTAAAAGGTTACCTAAGAGCCTTCGTGGTAGAGCTTCTAAGGATTAACGAGGATATGAGTTCATCCTTAACTCTGGAGGAAAAGCGATTAAACAGCTACATCGAAAAGAGCGTTAATTACATTGCTGAGCATTATGCAGAAGAGATAAAAATGTCTGATGTGGCAAGCGAATGTGGATTGTCAGAAAGCCATTTTAGACGTATTTTCGAGGAAAGCATGAGCATGAAGCCTTTGGATTATCTGAATATGATTCGTATAGATAAGGCCTGCGAGATTATCCAAAACAAGGATTATGCCATGGAGGAGGTAGGCTTTAGGGTAGGTTATCAGACCCCATCTACCTTCAACAGAAACTTTAAAAAGCTGACTGGAAAGACTCCATATCAGTGGAAAAAGGAAGAAAATATCTTAGGAATATCAAAAAAGAATTATCAAATCAGTGCTAAAAAGGGATGGTAGGTTCGTCAAGAATCTACCATCCTTTCTTCATAGTTTCTACAAATTTTCGTGGAAAAACAATTATTTAACAATCTCAAATAGTCGAATTTGCACATTTCTAGCGCAAAAATATAAGACCACCTGTTGCGCAAAACTAGTATTATGACCATATGAGGGGCGGGTATAAAACATATTATTGTGCAATATGCACAACGTACTCGCAAAAATTTTTACAAATAGTAAGGAGAATGGAGAATGAAGAGAAAGTTACTTTCACTCATGCTTGTTGGCACAATGGCTGCATCAATGGTAGCTTGCGGAAGCAGTGCTGACACAACAGACAACGCATCTAAGGATGCAGCAGATGGAGCTGCTACAGAAGCAGTTCAGTCAGATGACGAGAACACATTAACAGTTTATGCTTGGGATGAAAACTTCAACATTCCAGCACTTAAGGCAGCTGAAAAGGATTATCAGGATGTTAATCCAGATTTCAAGCTCGAGATTATTACACAGTCACAGTCTTCAGATGTTGAACAGGCAGTAACACTTGCAGCAGAAGCTGGTGACTATAGCACATTACCAGATATCGTGCTTTTCCAGGATCACTATTTCCAGCAGTACGTTACAAACTATCCAGATGCATGGCAGGATGCCAGCGATGCTGATTGCGATTGGAACGGACTTGGAGCTGAGAAGCTTTCATACTCTACAATCGATGGCAAGCACTATGGTTTCCCTGTAGATGCAGGTACAGCAATCTTCGCTTACAGAACAGACCTTCTTGAGCAGGCAGGCTACACAATCGATGATGTAACAGGTATTACTTGGGATGAATTCGATAAGATTGGTAAAGATGTTCAGGCTAAGACAGGTAAGTACCTCCTTTGCATGGATGGATCAGGAAACGATTTATTCTACATGATGCTTCAGGAGGAAGGCGTTTCACAGTTTAAGGACGGAAAGCCATACATCAAGGATAACGAAACACTTGTAAAGGTATTCGAGGTTGTTGCACAGCTTGCAAAGGATAACGTTCTTTACCTTGCAAATGATTGGTCTGATTATACAGATCAGGCAATCCAGGGCGACATGGTTGCTGGTGTATTCAATGGTAACTGGATTATCCCAACAATGAAGCAGGTTTCTGAGAACTCAGGAAAGTGGGAAATCGTTCCAGCTCCAACACTTACAGGTAAGCCAGGATACGCTTCAAACGGTGGTTCTTCACTTTATATCACAGCTAACTGCAAGAAGGCAGACCTTGCTAAGGATTTCTTAGCTTACACATTTGGTGGTCGTTCAGCTGATGACGGACAGTCTACAACATACGATGAGGCACTTCTTAACGGTGGTGTTATCGGAACATGTGCAGCAGCTGCAGAGTCAGATGTATATCAGCAGGGAGTTGATTTCTTCAACGGACAGCCAATCTACGCTGACATCGTAGAGTACACACAGAACGTAGCAACAGTAGAGCAGTCAGATTACCACTATCAGGCTAGAACACACCTTGGTACTGCACTTCAGAACGTTCTTGATAACGGATACACAACAGAGCAGGCTCTTGAGGAGGCTGAATCAAATCTTAAATTTGATATGGGACTTTAATTCAATTAGATAATGTATTTAATGGGAAGTGGTTCACCCCACTTCCCATTTTTAAAGAAAGGGTAGACATCGTGGAGAAGAAGAAAAAGGGAATGACACTTGCAAAAAAGCAATTAGCAGCTGGCTGGTTGTTCCTTACACCAGCTACAATACTTATTTTTATAATGAGTTTTTATCCAATCGTACAGGCTTTTATCACATCATTTAAGAGTGGAAAGGGCGTAAATATCAAGTTCGCAGATCCACTAACATACAATTACCAACGAATGCTACAGGATGTAATTTTCAAAACATCGATGAAAAATACATTCCTTTATTTAATAGTAGAGGTTCCTGTGATGTTAATTTTGGCTATCTTATTAGCACAGCTTCTTAACAACAAGGATCTTAAGTTTAAAGGTATTTTTAGAACATGCATATTCTTACCATGTGCAACATCTCTTGTATCATACTCATTGATTTTCAAGTCAATGTTTGCTACACAGGGCCTTATCAACACAGTTCTTCAGAACATTGGTATTACACATGAGAATATCAATTTCCTTGGAACAGCATCAACAGCAAGAGCAATCATCATCATTGCCCTTATCTGGAGATGGACAGGATATAACATGGTATTCTACCTTGCTGGTCTTCAGAACATTGAATATTCAGTATATGAAGCAGCCAAAATCGATGGTGCAAACGGATGGAAGACATTCTGGTACATCACAGTGCCACTTCTTAAGCCAACAATCGTTATGACAGCAATCATGTCTATTAACGGTACATTACAGCTCTTCGATGAGTCAGTAAACTTAACAAGTGGTGGACCTGCAAATTCAACAATCACAATGTCTCACTACATTTACAACCAGGCATTTGGACAGGGTGTAGGAAACCTAGGCTACACATCAGCAATGTCATTTATAGTATTTATAATGGTTGCAATACTTGCATTTATCAATCTGAAAGTAGGTGATACACGTGACTAAGAAGAAAAACAGATCAATGATTCAGCGCAGACTGATTCCTACATACATTTTCTTAATTATTTGCTCATTCATTTCGGTATTTCCACTTTACTGGATGATTGCAGCAGCAACAAATGCTTCAATTAACGTAGCCAGAGGTTCTATAGGATTTGGAAACCAATTGTTTATTAACTTTGAGCATTTGAAAACAGCAGTACAGGGCACACTTTGGAGCAGTATGGGAAATTCCTTCCTTTACTCAATCGTGCAGACAGTAGTAACACTTTTCGTATGTTCAATAGCAGGCTATGGATTTGAGCTATATCATGACAAGGGAAAGGATAAATTATTTGGAATCCTTCTTCTTGCAATGATGGTACCAGCTGTAGCAACAATGGTTCCATTGTACGGACTTGTATCAAAGGCAAAGCTCCTTAATACAGTATGGGCTTTCATCCTTCCTGGTATTTCAACACCATTTATGATTATGATGTTCAGACAGAATTCTCGTAATTTCCCACCTGACATCATGGAGGCAGCCAGAATTGATGGACTTGCTGAATGGAAAATCTTCTTCAAGATGTATGTACCTATTCAGAAATCAATCTATGCAGCAGCTGCAGTTATTACATTTATGAATGCTTGGAACGCTTACATGTG
This sequence comes from uncultured Pseudobutyrivibrio sp., assembly GCA_902775195.1. Lineage (GTDB taxonomy): Bacteria > Bacillota > Clostridia > Lachnospirales > Lachnospiraceae > Pseudobutyrivibrio. The sequence continues at coordinate 4,701 of CACYLQ010000023.1, read as the reverse complement.
GCCAAAGGTAGTAATGAGCGACAACCGTGCTCAGACAATGCCAATGTTTATTGCAAACATTTCAAGCGGTTACACAGTAGATTACGGTATGACAATGCTAGGCGTATTATTCTGCTCACTTCCTACAATGATAGTATTCTTCGTACTTCAGAAGCAGTTTGCAGAAGGAATTACAGGATCGGTAAAATAAAATGAAAAATTTCAACTATGAAATTGTAAAGGACCCAAGAATATTTGAACAAAACAGGCTAAAGGTTCACTCAGACCATGAATATTACGACAGTGAGGCCTATGCCTATGGAGAAAAATCCAGCTTTAAATATTCCCTAAACGGCACATGGAAGTTTGAATTTGCCAAGAACTATGAGTGCTGTGATAAGGATTTTTATCAGGATTCAAGGAATTGTAGAGGCCTAGACGATATTAAAGTCCCAGCCCACATACAGCTTGAAGGCTACGACAAGATAATGTACGTGAATACCCAGTATCCATGGGATGGCCATGAAGCTATTGAGCCAGGAGAAATTCCTACCATGGAAAACCCTGTGGGTAATTACGTGAAGTACTTCACACTTCCTAAAAACATGGAGGATGGCCCTGTTTATATATCATTTCAGGGTGTAGAAAGCGGCTTCGCATTATGGCTAAACGGTGAATATGTAGGCTACAGCGAGGATTCCTTTACACCAAGCGAGTTTGATTTGACTCCTTATATTCGTAAGGGCGAGAATAAGCTGGCAGTTCAGGTGTTCAAATGGACTTCTGGAAGCTGGTGTGAAGATCAGGATTTCTTTAGATTTTCCGGCATCTTCAGAGAGGTTTATTTATATACGGTTCCTAAGACTCATATTAGAGATTTGCGAATACAGACACTTCTTGATGATGATTACAAGGATGCAACCTTAGTAATCGACATGGATGTTGTGGGAAGTGGTCTTGTTCAGATGACACTTTCAGATGATGATGCTGATATCCTCAACAAAATGGCACTTGAGGAAGGCATGAATCACATGGAGGTTCATGTGAGGGAGCCAAAGCTGTGGAGCGCAGAAAATCCTTATCTTTTCGACCTTCAGCTTAACGTATTTGGTGAAACAGGGCGCCTGTCTGAGGTTATTAAGGAAAAGGTTGGATTTAGACGCTTCGAGATGAAGGATGGCATGATGCATATTAACGGGAAACGCATCGTGTTTAAGGGAGTTAATCGCCACGAATTTTCTTCATCCACAGGACGTGTTCTGTCAGAGGAAGATATCTTAAAGGATATAATCACAATCAAGCAGAACAACATAAATGCAATTCGTACAAGCCACTATCCTAATCAGACATACTTCTACAGATTATGCGATATTTTTGGTTTATATGTTATAGATGAAACAAACTTAGAGACTCATGGAACATGGCAAACACCAATCCAAATTATGAAGCTAAAGGATGACAGCTATGCTGTTCCTGGAGATAGACCAGAGTTTACAGACAATGTAATCGACAGAGCCCACAGTATGTTTGAGCGAGATAAGAATCATCCATGTATTCTTATATGGTCTCTTGGAAATGAAAGCTATGGCGGCACCAATCTTCGCAAGATGCAGGATAAAATTCATGAGTGGGATAGCACTCGTTTGGTTCATTATGAGGGAGTATTTAATGATAGACGTGTAGATTTGTCTGATATGGAATCCACAATGTACGCACCTGTTAAAGCTATCAAGGAGTGGTTGAAGGACCACAAGGATAAGCCTTATATCAACTGCGAATACATGCATGCCATGGGTAACAGCTGCGGCGCAATGAGTAAGTATACAGAGCTTGCATACGAGGAGCCTTTATTCCAGGGCGGTTTTATCTGGGATTACATTGATCAGGCTATCACAATCAAGGATAATCGCGGTATCGAATTTGAAGGCTACGGTGGTGATTTTGATGACAGACCAAACGATGGCAGCTTCTCAGGGGATGGCATCTGTTACAGCAAAAACAGAGAACCTAGCCCAAAGATGCAGGAGGTAAAACACGATTATCAGAACATAAAAATTACCTTCGAAGGTAATAAGGCGATAATTGAAAACCGAAATCTGTTTACAGATACAAACGAATATACAGCTATTCTAACAATAGAGCGATTAGGTGATTTAATTGCAGAGGAGGAGCTCACTATTGATTGTCCACCTCTTTCCACTACAGAGTACGAGCTAGAGCTTGATTTACCAAGAGATGATGAATATATAATCACGATTTCATTTGTGCTTAAAGAGGACACTTTATGGGCTAAGAGAGGTCATGAAGTGGCTTATGGACAGACTACAGTTGGCAGATTTACATTTGAGCGCGGACAGGCTCAGAAGCTGACTGTTACACAAGGCTTCCATAACCTAGGAGTAAAGGGCGATGATTTTGAGGTATTGTTCGTTGGTGTAAAGGGCTTAAGCTCATATAAATATCACGGCAGGGAGTTATTAAAGCGCTTTGTAATGCCAAACTTCTGGCGTCCAATGACAGAAAATGATTTAGCTAATCAGCTGCCTTTTAGAGCAGGACAGTGGAAGCTAGCAAGCAAATATATCGCTACAAACTGTATGGATGATGGAATTAATGAGGTTCCACATGTAGAGGTTTCAGAGGACAGCGTAAAGGTGGTATACACATATCATCTGGCTACAAGGCCAGCTGGCAAGTGTGAGGTAGAATATATCGTTCATGCTGATGGTTTGGTAGATTGTACACTTCGCCTTCCAGCATCAACAGAAATAGGTGAATTACCAGAGCTTTCAATGGTATTTGCCCTTGATAGCAGCTTAGAAAACCTGGAATGGTACGGAAGAGGACCAGAGGAAACCTACAACGATAAATGCCACGCAAAGCTAGGAATATTTAGAAATAAGGTAGCTGACAATATGGCCAAATACTTAGTTCCTCAAGAATGCGGAAATCATGAGGATGTACGCTATGCAAAGCTTACGGATGAAAGAGGAAATGGAGTACTGTTTTTGGCTGAGGGCAATGGATTTTCAGCATTGCCATACACAGTGCATGAAATCGACGAGGCAATGCACCCTACAGAGCTTCCACCAACTCACTTCACACATGTGAGAGTAGGTAAGCAAATGGGTGTTGCAGGAGACGATACATGGGGCTCAAAAACACATCCAGAATTCATGCTTGATAACAGCAAGGACATGGCGATTTCCTTTAGTTTTAGGGGTATTTAAGGCATAATATATATGGTATAATGAATGTCGGCTGCAAAGGTGTGGCCGGCATTTTTTAAAAGCAAATACTTGCTTAAACTAGAAGGAAAGTTGAGGGATAATTATGTTTGAATCAAATGACACATTCGTAGAAGAGGCAGTAAAAGTAATTGAGACAGCTCAGGATAAAACAAAGAAAACAGCTGCT
>CACYLQ010000023.1:0-1290 GCA_902775195.1 uncultured Pseudobutyrivibrio sp. | reverse complement strand
AGTCTTGTTACCTATTCACGAGGGTTTTTGACAATTATTATGGCGATTTTGCTCATTGCTATGGCTATATATACGATAATATTATACTCGAACAAAAACATAGAATATGAATATGACTACACAAATGGTAGCCTTGAAATTGCTAAAATCATTAACAACGAGAAGAGAAAAAAGGTTGTTACTGTTGAATCAAGCGAAGTAAAGATGGTTGCAGCAACAGATACTAATGAATCACTTAAATACGACCATGTACAGCTTAAAACTTATGATTGCAGCGCCCATGATTCAGAGCAAAAAGATTACATCTTAGTGGCTCACAGCGAGGCAAAAGGCAACGATTTCAAAGTAATATTCACACCTTCAGAGAAGTTGCTTAACGCAATGGCTAAATACAATAAACACGACATATACATTTAAGGAGAATTAAATGAACGTACAAGAACTAAAAACTATATTCGAAGAAAAATTCGGCGAAGCTGGCGATATCCGCACATATTTCGCTCCAGGCCGTGTAAATCTTATCGGTGAACACACAGATTACAATGGTGGCCATGTATTTCCATGCGCACTTACAATTGGAACATACGCAGTAGCAAGAAAGCGCGAGGATAAGGTAATCAAGCTTTACTCAGCAAACATCGAAAAAGTAGGAGTTATCGAAAGTTCGCTTGATGATCTTACAAACAAGGATGAATACAACTGGGCAAACTATCCACTTGGTGTTGTTTGGGCTTTAATCGAGAAGGGTGCAGAAATTAAATCAGGATTTGAAATGGTGGTTTGGGGCAATATTCCCAACGGTTCAGGCCTTTCATCATCTGCTTCACTTGAGGTACTTACAGGCACAATGCTTAACGATATGTTTGGCTTAGACAAGACAATGATTGATTTAGCCCTTATCGGACAGTACTCAGAGAACAATTTCAATGGATGTAACTGTGGTATAATGGACCAATTTGCGGTAGCAATGGGACAAAAAGACCACGCCATTTTCCTTGACTGTGCAGATTTATCCTATAAATATGCCAGCGTAAAGCTTGAAGGAGCTAAGATTGTTATCACAAATTCTAAGGTAAAGCACTCACTTGTAGACAGCGCATATAACGACAGAAGAAATGAGAGCGCTCAGGCTCTTGCGGATCTTCAAACAGTATGCGGCATCAGCACTCTTGGTGAGCTTACAGATGAAGAGTTTGAAAAGTATGGCAGCGCTATAAAGGACGAGGTTTGCTACAGAAGAGCAAAGCATGCAGTAGCTGAGAACCAGCGTACAATCAAGGCTGTAGATGC
>CACYLQ010000022.1 GCA_902775195.1 uncultured Pseudobutyrivibrio sp. | reverse complement strand
ATTGATATTATCTTCAAGTGTAGCATCCTCTGGCATCAGATAAGAATCATTCTCACCACGCATACCAATTGTTATAAGATTTTCGAAGTCCTTATTTCTAATTAAGCCATCCTTCCAGAATTCTGTAATACCTTCGGCATTAGATAAGAAGCTCCAATCTGTTCCGTACTGTGGATTTTCATGTCTAAGACGCTGGAACTCCTGCCCGGAACGGCAGCATGGCTCATGATGAGACGCGCCAACAATTACTCCCATTTCATTAGCGAGCACTGCATTTTCAAAATAATCAAGTGTAAAATCTGAACGCCACATAGCTGGCCAGATATAGTTACCCTTTAATCTAAGAAGCAGCTCAAAAATCTTCTCATAAAGCTCTGGTCCTGGGCTAATGCTTCCATAGTTTTCCCTAGCCCAGTTACCAAGACAAGGCTGCTCGTCATTGATAAAGAAGCCTCTATATCGTACTGATGGTTCCTTTGAAATCATACATACATCATCTGTAAGAACCACCTCTGCCTTTTTCTTTACATTCGCATCTGCCCAAAAATACCATGGAGAAACTCCCATGATTTTTGAAATATGAAACATACCATATGTAAGTCCACGCTTATCGCTACCTACTATACAGGATTTTCAAACATGAAAATACCGTAGGTCTCTCTCTTTCCTGCTATATCCTTAGTATCGATTACATCCTTAAATTCATTTTGAACCTTAGCGCTTTCAGATAAGCCAAGATAAATAACAAAGCTTGTAGCGTTTGGAATAGCCGCCGTGATTTCAGGAGCCTTACCTGTAATTCTTTCAATATCCTTAGCAAAAATCCCTGCCATCTTCTTAACACCATGTACTCCATTGTCCTCAAGTACAATAGGTGCCAATACACCATTTTTGAACAAATTAAATTCAGCCATTATTCTTCTCCCAATTTTGATTTTATAACACTGATTCTACCAACTGAGGCAATATACCTCTATTCATTTTTTGACCTTTTATATGTCAAAACTTGTGACATGCTAATTGCAGTCATTTTGGCTACTATCTCCTGGAGTCTGTACTTTAAAGTATGACAAACATAGCTTATAGCAGGTAGTCATACTTCGTTTTGTGGATTTAGATGATTATTTTCATTTTTAAGTATGACTTTTGCTTGATTTTGAACTTTAGATACTCACTTTTGCTACTGGCAAGTGATTATGATGTGATTTCCAGTATCTTTTTTTGATTTTTCCAGAATAGTCATACTTAAAAGTTGGATATGTATCCCTTACACTGTGGTCGCAAGTATGACTGGATTAAATAAAGAAGATTGTCATACTTTATATTTGCGTCATGATAATCAGAATTTGCATAGTTTATTAAAAAGAGCAGCCAACACACTGGCTGCTCTTTAAACTATTCATTTTGTAAATTGAATCTATACTTTCCCTTTCCATGACCTTTTACCGGAGATATGATATTAATATTTTGCATAAGCTTTATAATCTCATGTGCTCTGTAAGATTTCAAATTAAGCACTTTTTCCACATCTCTTCTTCCGAAATAATTTTTATCACCTAATTCTTTATACAAGTCATAGATTTGATTCCTAGAATATGTAGATATAGAGGCAATTTGATTTATAATCTCAATTATTTCGTTTTTATCTCCAATGTTTGGTTTTTCATCTCCAATGTTTGGTTTTTCGCCTCCAATATTTGGTTTTTCACCTTCAATGTTTGGTTTTTCACCTTCAATGTTTGGTTTTTCACATTCAATGTTTGGTTTTTCGTCTCCAATGTTTGGTTTTTCGCCTCCAATGTTTGGTTTTCTCTTAAACGTATACCTTCCACTAATGTGCATTTCTCTATTATGAAGTTCATTATTTTCATCAAGTAAAAGATTTCTAAGGAAAATCTCAACATATTCTGTAGTCTCATGAATGCCTTTTTGCAAATTAGAATAATTAGCTCTTACTAATGCATTTCTAAAATACCAAGCATTTTCAGCAAATATATCATTAGTAGCTTCGAATCCCAAAGTTCTTAAATATTTAATAAAAAACACTGCAGTCGTTCTCGTGTTTCCTTCTTTAAAAACATGAATCTGCCAAAGATTGGATACAAACCTAGCTAAATGTTTTATTACCTCATCAATATCTAAACCTTTATAAGAAAACTCTCGCTCAACTGATAAATCATATTCCAAGGTTTCCTTCAAGTCTAAAGCACTTCCGTAAGTGACAGTATCTCCATCTAAAACCCATTCTTTTTTTGTAACATTATAATCTCTAATTGTTCCAGCGTGCTCATATATTCCACTAAAAAGCCTTTTATGGATTGAAAGATACTGGTTAGGCGTAAATGTAAAAGCATTTTCAGATAATATAGCAGCTATTCTTGCAGAAACTTTATCAGCTTCCTCAGTCCTATTATCATCTTTTTCAGGTTTATGCTCATAATATGTATTTAATAACTCTTGTGCCTCTTCAAAAGATATTTCTCCTTCGATATTTCGAATAGCAGTATCTTTCAAATAGTCAGATGTTTTCAAACCATCGACAGCTTGTAGTCCGATAGCCGTATTCCATGCATTGCCTTTTTCTCGTTTACTAGGCTCTAGCTGTCTATAATATTCTTCAAATGGATCTCGTTCCATGGAAACCTCCAAACATATAATATAATCACCTTTTCTTTATATCTCAGTTATTTCTTCTAAACTTATTATCTCTTGCTCTAACTTACAATTGTTTTCAAGCATATACTCTAGAACTTCTTTGTATTTACCGCTTTCTATTAAGTTTTTAGCTTTAACTTTATCATTTTCCGCAAGTTCTTTTGTGTATTGCTTATATTTTTTAAGATATTCAGCATTCATAAACTTTGATTCAAAATCAATATTTGTAGTCGTTTTTAAATGCTCTAATATATAAAATCCATCCGGATCTAAATCGCCAAAATGATACCAATTCTTCCGCTGATTATGTTGATTAATCAATTTTAAGAAATTTGTCTTAGCCGAATTATGATAACCTGCGAGATACATACTAAAGGTATTTTGAGCAAAATACCTATTAAATGAAGTAAGATTCTCGATTGTTACAATATTATCATCAAAAATTTCTATGTTCTTGATATCACTTATAGCATCTGATATTAATCCTATAGAAATATCATTATTCAAACTGATTTTATGACCATCCTGAAACATTATTCTGCCATTTCCCTTAAAATAAATATATGAAGGGTTTGCAAAAATCATGTATTCTTCTAGAATTATATGTTCAGCTTCACTTTTAACATCAATACCTTCAAGTCGCTCCTCGTAATTACCGTATTTACGAAGAATAGAACATATCTTACTTTTATAGCATTTTTCAAATACTTTACTGTCTCCAAACTTCAGAATAGATAATTCCCTTTCTAGTAAAGTAGTCTTATTAGCTATTATTGTTTTGATTAACTCAACAATAACCTTTAATTCATCCAAGCTAAATGATGGCTTTTTCCCCTGATGTAATCTTTTTAATTGTTCTTCACAAAACTTTAAAATAATAGTGTCTTCACTGTTGCAAAGAACATCTTCAAGATAGTCTCTTTGTTCAACTATAATTTGTTTCTTTGTAACTCTCCCCAAAAGACTATAGTACATATCCCACTTTTCCGGTATCGAAAGAATTTTCTTAACCACATAATTCGTATCATACGAAATATCTATCAATCCCTTTTCATTTAGCTCCCGAAGCTCGTCTTCAAACCGTGACACCTTTTCAACATCTGCAAAGTCACTATCATAATCGGTAAAAACTTCTGTAGGCAACAAAAATATATTTCGATTAACTTTACAATCGCCAGTATATATTTTGCTTCGCTCATATTTATCTATCAACTTGTTTATAACTGTTTTTTGCGTCTTAGATAATTTATCCCACATATTGTCCCTCTATAGCATATGAATAGTTTCCTTTAGGATACAGCGAAACTGTTGTTGTTATGAATTGACCAATGCTAGCAATCTTTTCAGGTGGCGCAGCATATATAACTTGAAAATCATGTTCTTCAAAATACTTAACCATTTGTTCAATACGTTCTCTTGATAATGCAGCAAAAGCCTCATCAATAAATGCTAATCTAGCACAGCATTTATTCTTAGGATAACATTGCATTAAGCTAGCTGCCAAAATGATGAAATATGGAGTCTGCTTTTCACCATTGCTTGCAGAACCCTGCTTTTTTGATAAATCAGATGTTACTAATTTATTATCAATCGTTCTGGCGATTTCCATATCATAAGTAAAATATCTTCTATAATCTGTATACTCTAGCTCATCTTCTTCGTCTAAAATAGTATCCATGAACTGTTTAATGTCATGCTCCATTTCTTCATCATCAGCTCCACTAGCTAAGTAAAAATCGGCTCCCGCATATTCTGATAGCTTACTGCTAATCCTGAAAAATATAGCTCTATCAGCCTTTTCTTTCATTTTGAACTGATAAGTATCCTGTCCAAATGGTATCTGTTTTAACTCTCTATTAATAGCTCCAATTTCATCTTTTGCCAACCTTATAGCTTCATTTATTTCACCAATGAAATCATGCATGAATGCACTCTGAAGATTTTTCTCCTGGTCATGCATTTTATTTTTTGCCTCTTCAAGCTTCACATTTGATAAATTACTAAGCTCTGCTCTATAGAATGGAATATAGGCTACTCCGCGCTTACTATTGTCGGTTTCGGCAATCTTACAGTAATCCAGCTGTTTGTCTTCTAACACCTTAGCAGCTTTATCCACGTCAGTGGCTAGATTTTTAACATAATTCTCTGTTACAACCTTTATAGTACCCCTTGATTTAAAAGCCCTGCCATATTCAGCTTCTGCATCAAAAACTATTTCTGGATTATTCTTTTTCTTTTCATCATATAGCTCAGCTGCTTTTGATAACTCCTCGGTTAACCTAGCCTCATCAGCATTGCATTGATTAATACTTCCCTCTAAGCGCCCTATATCCTGCTGTAACTTATCGTATTTTTTATTAGCTTCATCCTTCAATTGTTTTGATTTTTCTTGCTCTATTAGAATACGTGCAAAATCAGGATTTTGTTCATATTCTCTTTTATCTGATTCTATCTCTGCTTTTCTTAACTTACTATTAGATAACAAAGAAGGCGCATCAAATCTATAGTTATCAATATTGGTATCTAGTTTTTCAAGCAAGGCAATTTTAAGCTTGCAATCATTTTCAACTAATACACAATTATCAATCTGCTCTTTTAGCTTTTTAAGCATATTCTCAGCATGTTGCTTTTGCAATTTGATAGCATCACTACCAAGACACATCTCTGTTTTCTTTAAATCTAAGCATGAAATAGCGTAGCTCTTTGATAACATACCATCCCTTGTTAGTCCTCCCAATGGATATTCATGAAGCTCATCTATGTTTTTACACAAATGAATTCCATTCAAAAGATAGTTAGCATATCTTCTAGCAAAAATATTTGGAATGCTTAGTATCTCAGCTGCTGAGCCTTTAACAATATCACTTTCTGGTAATTTGTCGGTCACTACAACATTAACATCATATAGCTTCCTATTATGCACAATTTCAATCACATTTTTACAGTATTTTGCATCTACAATAAGATTATATCTCTTCCTGCCTAAGAAAGTTTCTATTGCAGCTCTAAAACCGTCATCTTCAATTTTTGCTACCAATTCTGCAAAGGTTCTTACTTCAGTTTTTATTCCTTGCTCTAACAGCTCAGTTTGAATAATATTCTTTGTCTTTCTGATACTCTGTGGAATATGTAGAATATTGGCATTCAATTTTTTTATAATTTGTTCCTGTTCATTAAGTTGTTCTTTTAAGTCTTCTCTCTCAACTTCATTTTTGTATTTAATTTTAGAATATTTATTGAATGCATTTTTTTGAGCATCGACAAGCTTAATAAATAATTCGCTTTTCTTGCTACCAGATACATTTTCTGATAGATAATTGCAAAAAGTACCTATTTCACTTTTTAGTTCATCTTCATCAGCTATCAACCACTCCAAATCTGTATCTATTAGACTTTGTAATTGTCTAAGCTTTTCTATATCCTTTTCCTGCGAACATATTTCTCTATCAAGTTCTTCTATTTGCCTATTAAGATTATCTATTGATTTCGTAAAGTTCTGAAAGTCCGTGTTATTTATAGCGGCATTATATCTTTCGTCAGCGAGCTTTCTTTCATTTTCAACTGCGTCTATTTTTGAAGTTAGTTCTTTTAATTCCTGCTTATATTGAATTATTCTTAAATTCATTTTCTTTAAATCTTCTTCACATAATTTTACTCGCTGTAAATCTAAAATCATATCTTTGACCATATAATTATGCTGTTTCTTTTCATAATCAGATGAAAGTCTCTCAATCTCTTCAAGAATCACCTTCGACTCTAGTAAGTTTTCATACATATTTCTTACTTTTTCGAATAATTCCTTTTGCTCTCTCAGCTGATTCAGGGATTCAATAGGATTAGCATCTAACACGCATTCTGAGATGAATTGATCTATATTATTTTCAGGATTAAATGCCATCATTTTAAGAAGCTTCTTTTTATACATTGCTGCATCACATCGCATACCAAGGCTCCTTATTATTTGATCTTTTGCTTTATCACGTCCTAGAAAATCAGTTCTATTTAATTTTTTGTTTTTCACCAACAATCTATTTTTAGGATAAATACTACGGATACTTTCTTTTGTCTCACAAAATTGAATATTTTCAATTTTAGTGTCACGCAAAATAAACCAGCTTGAGCTGGCATCATTTTCACTTGAAGATTCTATTTCTACACCGATAACCATATATGCATTTTCATCTGGAGAGAAAAATTCCATTGCTATATAACTTACAACATCACCTTCTCTTAAAAATCTGTTTGATTCGTTACTCTTGGTATCTCCTCTTACGTAGGCTTTTACATTTCGATCCCTGTCTTTTGCTGCAGTATTAAACTGTGTGTTTCCTGTAAGTAGATAAGTCATTGCATCTAGTACTGTAGATTTTCCACTTCCATTTACACCAGTAAAAAGAGTTGATCCGTCCAAACTTATATTTTCATATTGAAACCTAGACCAATTAATAATTAACAATCTAGTAGCAGACTTTCTATTGTTATTCATCGAACTCATCTATTTCTTCCTCATCAAATCCATCATCTTCATCAGCATATTTAAATCGTTCAGTAGCTTTTTCAACAAATTGCCTAAACTCTTCTCCATTTAATGCAAATTGTATGGAAGGATATATTCTTATACTACAATCAACATCTCCTATTTTTCCAATAACATCGACCAAATTATATTTCTTAAAAGTATCAATAGTGTTTATCATTAATGTTTTATTATCAATCTGATCTTTTAATCCGTATTTCTCTAATTCAAATCGCAAATCGGTAATTCCTATAATAATATCTCGCTTAAGAGAGCCCTTAGAAATTCTATCAACATATATTGTCCATAAGCAGCATAATACAATGCTTTCAAATTTTTTTAACTGAATTCGATTTGCCTGTATTCTTCTAGTCTCGCTAACACTCCTGTCATTTTGAAGCATAACCACGCCATTTTCTCTATCAACAGCAATATCAAAACCAATATACTTAAAGTACTCTCTAAAAGGATCAGGGCGCTTTGCAATAAAGAAATATATTTTTCGATTATCATCGTCTTTATCTCTAACTATAAAAGTATTCTTTAATAATCGTCTGGCGGCCCTTTGAAACTGTTCCTTCTCTGACGAAGTATAATTATCCCAATGTTCCTCTATCATTTATTATCCCTTCTAATTTCAAAATCCTTGATGATTAAATCATTACTTTCAACATAACCGTCTTTTGTTATTATCGTATATCCGTTATCCATAGCATATGCAACTGCCGATAGACTAACTAGCATGTCATCCTTTGATGTAAGTGGTAATTCGGCTGCACTAACCAATACTTTGTTTTCAATTTGCTTATCTAAGAAATCCTTCATACGCTCTTTCGAATATGGATTAAAGGCACTTTTTCTTTGTGCTTCAATAGCATTTAATTTATCTTCATCTGTAAGAACTTCATACTGTTGCTTTACATTTTTCTTAATTGCCTTTTGCTTGGCAGGATAACGAATTGAATTCAAATCAATAAATTCATTTTTTTGCAGTGAGAATAAATCCATATACTCTTCAGGCATATTATCCTTCAGATTTAGTTCATCCATTTCTTCAACAATATATTTGATGGTCTGTTCTACACTTCCTCGTAAATCTGCTCCTTTATTTCTTAGGAATCTACCACGTCCTACAGCAATTTGCAGATAAATATTAATCTTATGCTTAATGTCTGCCATAATTGCATCATATTCATATTCAAGGAAATTTTTGGTTTTTTGAATCATATCCAAGACCTTATCTTGGGCCTCTTCTTTTGAAATATTGTTTTCAACCGAACAACCTTCCAGTAATTTTTCAAACAATTCCTGATTATTCTCAAATTCCTTTATACTATTAATAATTGAGCTTCTGTAATAATGAATGTTTTGCTTTTTCGTTAATCTTGAATATTCTTTTATAAAATCTCCATCGCAATAAGAAATAATATTCTCCGTAAGACTTTCGAAAGAATTTTCATTCATCATTTCTTCAATTATTTTTCTAATAAATGTAGCTAATTTCTTCAGAGCTTTTGATAAATTTCTACTATTCTTATAAACGCTTAATAGACAAAGCGCATATGGATTTTCCTCCCATTGTTCATGACTTCTAAGAATGTTATAAATATTAAAAATATAACTGGAGAATTCTTCTTTTTCAGGAACCTTCAGTCTTTCCAAGAATTCAGCAAGCATGATTCCCTGCTCAGTCATAATTATCTGTTTTTCAAAAGTCGCTTCGTCATTGTCCTCTTCAAGCCAACCTACCTCAGCATCTGAAAATTTTCTTATAATAGCAGATGCCATTTCAGAATAATTTTTCTCAGTTTCGCCATCTTCAAGAATCAAATCTGAATGGATATCATTTAGATAGAATGCAACCGCATCTCTGATTTGGTTACGTGGTAATCTATATGATATTTCATTTTCATATTCACCATAAATAATTAGCAAACATTCTGCATATATTCTATTGTTACTTCCGCTTCCCAAATAGTTAAAAAAATTATTCGGAATAACATCAAATAACTTTGTCATCTATCTCTCCTAAACATCAAAATACCATTAATTAAACAAAAACCTCACAAAATCATTTTAAATGACACTAGGAGGTTTTACAATATTTAAGCCTATGTTATCTACTACTAACTCAACAAGCACGGTCCACACACCTGCTATGCCTAATTGGATTCTTCTGTCACAGAGCTAGTATAAGATATGGCTTATTTTCTCTTTTTATACTTCGAAATAGGTAGATATACAGTTTCCACGTAGATAAAAGTATAGAATCTGCAGCGATTTGCTCATCCTATACTTTTTTCATCAAGTAAACATTGTTTTAAAGTTAAAAAAAGTATAAGGTTGCTATTTTGCTTCACCCTTATACTTTTTTTGTTGCTTTTCCAATATTAAGTTGATTTTTTAGTATAAAATCAGGATTTATACTTCAATTATATACTTGCGCTAGCCAATTGTGATTTTGCAATATAAATCTTTACATCTTCGCCATCACATCATAAAAGTCAACTGAATCATACTGCCCGTGGATTGTTTCATATTCATACTCTTGGAGCTCTTCAATTTTCTTTTCGATAACATCTTGGCTTAAGGATTTGTCATTAGCATAATAGCTGGTAGAGCCTGTAGCTTTTGCAAGAGCTTCCTCTGTCATCTCGTCCTCGGAAGGGTAGCCATTGCCATCTAAATCGTCATAGTTATCCATTTGACAGGTGTAATCGTAGACGATTTTACCATCATGAATTGAGATAAAATGTAAGTCGCATACTATTCCTGCGTAATCAGAATTCCAATATCTGATACAGTTTTTCTTTGGAACATATTCGTAATCAGCTATGCCACCAGCTCCATATCCGAAGTCCTCACCAACAGGTACTACATGTCCATCCTTATAGCTGTATAGGAAGAAGTAATAACCATAGTTATCAATTACAAGCTCAGGAACATCATCGTCATCTAAATAAATAAGATTGTAGCTATAACTGTCATCAAGATTAGTTAGACGAACAACCTGTTTGTAGGCTTCCTTCCATGTAGGATAAACAGCTTTCTGATTGTCACCCAATAGATATTCTTTTACGTTAGGAATAGTTAATTCTTCCGAATAATAGGTGCTTATCCAATCAGAAGCATCTGCGTGATAATTGTAGCCTTCTGAACCATAAACGAATTGGTATTCATATAATCCAACATGTTCATCACCTTCAGTATCTTCTGCCACCACTACAATATCATCTACGCCATCTGCAGAAAAATCAAAACTGCCAACTGCATTGATTGTTATAAAGTCCGTGGAAACACGTTCGTCATCCAAAAACCAGTTGGCAAGCCAACACACACGCTTGCCATCGGCGGTAACTACCATATTGGCAGCCTCTCCAGTTTTTTGATCTCCCTGATATGTGATTACACGGCCCTTCTCATGTCCTGGCAGATTGATATCAAAGGTCTGGTCAGGGTCATTGCCATCCTCCCAGTGCCAAACATTGGAAATCATCCTGTAGACATCACCGTTTTTCTCGAAGGTCAATTCAATGTCAGGGGTGTCCCACGCATGCCATTCGACGTCTTCAGGAGGAACATTGTGCATCTCAACTACATACAAATCGCCAAGCTTTATGCCGCTTGTACATTCATAAGGCGTCCAGTTGGAATCTCCATGCAGGGCATAATATGAATCATATTCCTCAATATAGTCATAACCAATCTGGTCCTTTATATCATCTTTAATTCCAGTATGCGACTCCACGAAGCTATCTATGTCATCAGCTCTAAGGGTGATTAAATCTCCACAATCATCCCCAAAGTGCTTATAGGCATTATCACTTTCTTCCTCTGAAACATCAGCGGCTGCGATACCTGCTCCATTGAAAAAGACTTCAGCCCAATCTATATCATTTACATCATTAAATGGGCTTACTACAAATCCATTATATTCAGAAGTACCAAATAACTCCGTAAATGAATCTAGTTCCTCCTGGGTAAGATCAACAGCTTCCTCGGATTCTTTGATATCACTAGCCTGTATTTCCGAAGTGGCAGATTCTGTTCCCTGATTCTTATTACCGCAGGCTGTCAGCACAGCTAACATAGAAATGGCTAGTATAGCTACAAATCGTTTTTTCATATATTACTGCAATCCCTTTACAAAATTCTGTACGGCTTCAACCATAAGGTCCATGTGCTTGCCATAACAGTGATCATCATCCTTTATAAGCTCTAACTTGCAATTAGCAAATTTCTTTGATGCATCAATAGCAAATTCAACAGGTACAGTATCATCTGCATCACCGTGAACGATAAGTACAGGGCCTGTGAATTTCTTCATGGCTGCATCTAAGTCGATTGACTGTGCTACTCTAATATAGTTACCGTTAAGTGTACGACCATCCCATGATACTAATTCATCTGGAATATGCTCTGGGTCGAAAGGCTGACCTAAAAGCATGCCGGCCTTCGCACCGTCAATAATGACGTATGCAGGTGAAAGTGGCATAAGAGCCTTGATAGTATCTCTTTCCATTGCGGCAGCAAGTGTAACTGCAAGACCGCCCTGTGAATGTCCGCAGATGTAGAGGTCTGTAACGAAGTCAAGCTTCTTTGCATAATCAACTACTGCAAGGATGTTATTGAGCCACTTGTAAAGATTGTGCTCTCTGAACTCTCCCTCGCTCTTGCCGTGACCAAATAAATCTACACGAAGTGTAGCAACTCCGATTTCGTTAAGTCCCTTTGCTACGGCTACGATATGGTCTTCCTCAATATGTCCTGTAAAGCCATGAAATACAAGACAAAGTGGACACTTTTCTGCTCCCCCTTCTGGCATATCCAAAATTGCGTTTAGTTTAATTCCATCATCAACAATATACATTTTCCTTATTCTCCTAATAAAATATTTTTCAACGTTTATATTCTATTACATTTAAAATTGTATTTCACCTTCAAAATACATATAATTGCCTTATAAACTATGAAGGAGAAGGCTATGGAATCACTTACAACAAGAATCAACCTGAATAATGGTACTGCAATTCCAATGTTTGGATATGGTACCTACAAAATCAAAGACCAAAATGAAGCCTACAATTCTGTAAGGCTTGCTTTGAAAAACGGCTATCGTCATATCGATACTGCTGCTTTTTATGAAAATGAAAAATTCGTTGCTAATGCTATAAAGGATTTTATGGAGGAAAGCCAAACTAAGCGTGAAGATATTTTTGTTACCAGCAAGGCTTGGAAAACAGAGCTTGGCTACGACAAAACTCTTGCTGCCTTTGAAAAGACTATGAACGAAATGCAGATGGATTACCTGGATTTGTATTTAGTTCATTGGCCTGCATCTTATGCCTTTGATGATGATTGGGAGAATACAAACAGACAGACCTGGAAGGCCATGACAGAGATTTACAAATCAGGTCGTGTTAAAGCAATCGGCGTATCAAACTTCCTTACACATCATTTGGATACTATTATAGATATGGAAGTAACACCTGCGGTAGATCAGATTGAGGTTAACCCAGGATTTTTACAGAAGGATACAGTAGATTACTGTAAAGAGCACGGAATATTGGTAGAAGCATGGAGCCCTCTTGGAAGAGGCAAATCTCTTGCTCACCCATTACTTGAAGAGCTTGCTAATAAATACGGAAGAACTGTTGCTCAGATTATTCTTCGCTGGGAAGTACAGCACGACATTGTGCCTCTTCCAAAATCTGTCAATGAAGACCGCATCATACAAAACGCTAATGTGTTTGACTTTGAGCTTTCAGATGATGATATGACAGCAATTGATGAAATTCCACCTTACGGAAACAGCGGACACAGTCCTG
Source organism: uncultured Pseudobutyrivibrio sp. (assembly GCA_902775195.1). Taxonomy (GTDB): domain Bacteria; phylum Bacillota; class Clostridia; order Lachnospirales; family Lachnospiraceae; genus Pseudobutyrivibrio. The sequence goes on along the minus strand of CACYLQ010000022.1, from coordinate 27,669 downwards.
ACCAACCATAAAAAATAAAGCATACTGTAGCAGTTTGATAACTACAACAGTATGCTTTATCTATATCTAAGCTATTATAAAATTCCGTCCACTATACGCATGACCTGTGCAAGATTTTCGATGTCTGTTTCTACATCCCCTGTTTCTAATGAATGATTAGCCTCAGGTATTACTGCATAAGTTAATGATAATTGTTCGCACAGCTGTGTACACATATCTGTGTCGCAAAGTGGGTCTGCACTGCCGTGGAATACCATTCCCTCGCAATTGTTAATGTATGCAAAGGTGTGCTCTATAGGAGTGAACACAATCATATCCGCATCTAATTCATAAGTCATATTGTATCTGGCAGCCAAAGCTGTTCCTATACTCTTTCCGATGAAAACAACTCTTTCATAATCCGCAAATACGATATCCTTAAGCTTGTCCACAACCTGCTCAAAAGCCTCGTCAAACGCAGCCTGCATTTTCTCAGGGTCAGATTTGATTGTACCGAAGTCATCACTAAATGTATAAGAAACCTCAACTATATCGTAGCCTTTGTTCTTAGCTAACTTCTTTGAATAATACAAAAGTGGTTTATCGCAATGATATCCTATTCCAGGAAAAACGATTGCAAGATTCTTTCCCATTAATATTCTCCTTATTCAAAAATGAATTACATAAAGCTTGCAAATAAAGTAGCAAGTACTACTGTGATAACACCAGCAACTGCTATAGAAAGTGAGCTCATTGCTCCTTCTACATCACCAAGCTCCATAGCCTTAGCTGTTCCAATGGCGTGAGCTGCAGTACCAAGAGCCAAGCCCTTAGAGATAGGTTCTTGTATTCTAAACAGTTTACAAATAAATTCACCAAGGATATTTCCAATTACGCCTGTAATAACAATTACTGCTACTGTGATAGTAACATATCCACCAAGCTCCTCAGATACACCCATTCCAATGGCTGTTGTAATAGACTTTGGTAACAATGTTACGTAATTCTGATGTGACAATCCCATCATCTTAGCTAAAACAAAAACAGTAAGAAGTGATGTGATAACGCCTGCCAATACGCCAAGTAAAACTGCCTTAGCATTGTTCTTAAGAAGCTCAAACTCCTCATATAAAGGAATAGCAAGACAAACTGTAGCTGGAGTAAGAAGCCAGCTAAGGTATTTAGCACCTTCGTTGTATGTTTCGTAGCTTACGTTGCAGCCTACTAAAACAAGAATAGTAACAATAATAGATATAAGAAGTGGATTTAAGAATCCAAAACCAAATTTTCTTTTAAGCTTTGCGCCAATTGCATAGGAAACCAAACTAATTGTAACTCCTGCATAAGCACTGTTTTGCATGAATTCTGCCATTATTTTGCCTCCTTTGCACTGTGTCTGATTATGGCCTGTGAAATAAGACCTGTTGCACCCATAACTGTAAATATAGTAATAACTGTGATTACTGATACTGGAAGCAATACTGGCTCAAGCACGTTCCAAGAAGACATAAGACCTACACCAGCAGGAATAAACATAACAGGCATTATTTCGATTAAGAATCTGCCTGTTTCCCTAACCTGGCTAAGCTTGATTATGCCTGTCAAAAGGAATACAAACATAAGAACCATTCCGTAAATACTTGCAGGAATTGGCAATGGTAATACTGATTTTAAAATCTCACCCATTAGCGAAACAGCTAAAATGATAAGAAACTGTTTTAAATACTTCATATATAATCTTCCTCTAAAAAAAATTAGGGCCTGGTATATCCTCCCAAGCCCCAATTTATTATACTACTAATTTATTGATTTTTTGTCTTTTTTTACGTACCTTATTAAAATTTTATTACCTCAGGTGCATCTGTAAATGAACTGAATGTAGCAGTTGCATTCTTAAAATAAAGAACTTCAGTATTGTCATCATCTGCTGAATACATGCTCTGAAGTGAAGGATAAGCATCAAGCATAGAAGCCTTTGCCTCTCTTCTATCATCAGAAACCAATTCTCCAGCTACTCTAAGCCATTTACCATCCTTGAATGCGCAGATTTCTGCTTTAGGATTTGCATGAAGCTGCTTAGACACATCCTTTGACTTTCCAGTCTGAATGTAAAGCTTGCCTTCAAAGATATGAGCTGTACCGAAAGGTCTAACTCTTGGCTGATCTCCATCAACTGTTGCAAGATAATATGTTCCTGCATCCTTTAAAAACTGAACTACTTTTTCCATAATATGCCTCCTTATGATTAAATTATTTAATTAGCAAAAAACACTGATGTAGGACCATCTCCACCACCACGGAGCATAAAATCTACTGCGATAAAAGCGATAACAGCTATGATAACAAGAACTGTTCCAACTGTATTTTTCACGCTTCTTTCTCTTTTAAACTTTCGCTCCTCCTGGTTCTTAAAGCCTCGGATGAATCCTGGGAAATTTCTATATACCATAATCACGGCAGATATTATCATTATTATTCCTGCCACTGGGTCAAACTCGATAAATGCAAAAGGTATTGCAAATACAGCAATTGCTACTGCTCCAAGTGGAAGCAAGCCTGTAAGTAAAACAATCAGGCCACCCGCTACAGATGAAACGATTCCTCCAAATGGCATAAGGATGATTATCCAGGCACAGGTAACTGCCACACCCTTTCCACCATTGAACTTGCGCCACACAGGGAAATTATGACCAAGAAGTACGCCAAATCCGGCAAACAGCATAGAATTGTACCAAATCACTTCTCCAAATAAGAAATAAGCAAGTCCCATTGCAAGTATAGTTTTAGATATATCTCCAACCAAAACCATAATTCCAGGGAACTTTCCCACATTGCACATTATATTAGCCATGCCAGGATTTCCAGAACCGATTTCTGCTACATCCTTCCCAGCAAATCTCTTTGCAATAAAATATGCAGTTAGGAAGCATCCACATACGTATCCAATAAGTAAACTAAGTAAGACTTCCGTCATATAGTCATATAAACCTCCAAATTTTTCTCTTAACATCAATCATAATGAATTAGCTTACTCATGGCAATGATTACAAGTAAATTTTGGTTCTATTCGGGTATTATCATTTCTACTCTAAACCAATTATTTTCATTTGTGATATTTACAAATCCACCGTACTTTTCAATTGAATACTTTATACTCTTTATACCATATCCATGATATTGCCTATTGCTTTTGGTGGTGGTAAGCTCTTCCCCTTCTGTAATCACTTTCTCTTCGCAAAAGTTTTCTACAAGTATAATAATAAGACTATTTTTCTTGGAGACAGTCAAATGGATAATACGCTTTTCCTTGTCAGGAATCTGTAGCTCATATTCAATAGCATTATCAAGTGCATTTCCAAAAATAGTACAAATGTCCATTACATGAATATCCTTTAATAATTGCCCATCAGCAATAGCTACAAGCTGTATATCATGTTTTAAGCAAAGATTGCTTTTACTAGTGAGTATAGTATCTAACACTGGGTTGCCAGTCTTATTTTCCGCTTCGTATTTACGAATCCCCGCTTCTATCTCATCTATATATTCATTCTTTTTTTCTATATTGCTTTCATTTCTAATTATCTGCAATTGATGCTTTAAATCGTGGTACTTACGGTTGATAAGATCAATATTTTCCTGGGAAGTCCTATACTGTGCATATTGGGTAAATAGAATATTCCTAATGGCATCTAATTCATTTTTTCTATTATCCTCTAGCTTCTGCATAAACATGGCTTCTAAAATAACAAACCCAGCCAAATCAATTAAGGTTCTGATATTGAATATACCAAGCTCATCTGTGCTAACACTAAAAGGTGTATTCACATTTGCATAGCTAAGATTACTTATACAAAAAAACACGGCGGTCACAATAATAGTCGAAAACATGCTTCTTTTGGCAACTGACAACTTATCGCGCTGTAGTTCATCTGGAAATATTTCATTTTCCAACTTATAGAAAAATCCAAATGCAATTATATAAACAATAATTGTGAAAAGATGCTTACTAAAGGTAGACGAATAATCGTCTGCTATAAAATAGTAATAATATACCTGCCAATTTAAAGCTGCCACCAGCTCTGCATACAAAAATGCTCTACACCCCAAATAAATGGCAGTTACCATAGAATTATTTATAGTTATTTTTATCAGTAATACCATTGTACATACGGCTATAAACATTCCTACAAGCCATAGCACACCTGAGACTTTTCCGCAGAATTGATGAATTAATACTAGTACAACAAAAGAACCTATTAGTTTTAAAATAATTCTTATAGGCTCTTTTTTTAGCTTTTCTTCGCCGCCATAGGACAATATCATCACAAAGCAACTCATCCACTCTGCAATAGCGGTATAGATTTTTGGAATATCCTGTAATTGTTCCATATTTTACTCCGACATGTATGATGCTAAGGCTGCAAGGAAATCATTCTTTTTGCCACGTGAAATGGAAACAGATGTGTCCATTATTTTAAGCTCATTTCCATTATATCCAGTCACATATTTTAGATTAACTAAACAGCCACTATTACATCTTTTAAATCTGTAACTTAAAAGCATTTGCTCTATTTCCTTCATTGAATAGGTGGTAGTTTCATATGTGCCCTTACTTGTGTGAAAGGTAAGCCTGTGGCCTTGACTTTCAATATAGTATATATTGTCAGTCATTATTTTTTCTGTGCCACCTTTATGGCTAATAACAATAAACCCTCCCTTATCCTTATCGTATATACGAATTGCCTTTTTAATAGTTTCGCTAAATGGAATGTACGATATTGGCTTTAAAATATAATCTAAAGCATTTACCTTATAACCCCTTATCGCATACTGAGCCATATTAGTTATAAATATAATAGTAACCTCTGAATCGATATTACGTATTTTTTCTGCAGCCTCCATACCATTCATAAGTGGCATTTCAATGTCCATTAATATAATATCAAAATTGCAAGCAAAGTTCTCAACGAGGCCATAGCCATCACAAAATCTTGTGATGGCTATATCTATTTTGTCCTGCTTAGATAATTTATCAAGACATTCCTCTATTATATTGGCCCATTTGTCTTCATCTTCAACAACAGCTATCCTAATCATAATAACCTGCCCATATCTACTTTTCTTAATTATAATCTAATGAGCACTTTCTTAACAACTATGATTGTTCTGTAATAACCTCTACTTTTTTCTTTGGATGCTTATACTTTTCAGGATGTAATCTATCGTCTTTTCCACGCATTACTATTCTAACAATTCCAACTACTGCAAGAATAAGCAATACAATATTTAGACATGTAAACAATTTCTTCCATGTTGGCATGGTTGTATATCTGTAAGAACCAGGTGTAATCCCCTGCATACATGCAGAATTTGCTAAAGTGTAAGCAACATCATGAACAGCTCTTCTCATTACCGCATGACTTGTAGTGCTCTTTGTATCCATCATGCCACCAAACATCTTTAGTGTTAGGAATGTATCACAGCCTGACCTAAATGCCAAGTCATACATATTCTTCTTGCCACCCCAAACAAACATGTCTGAATGAACAATACCTCTAAATCCCCATTCATTTCTTAATACGTTTGTAAGTAGATTATAATTACCATGCGCAATTGTGGTTCCAATATCATTTTGTGAAGCCATAACAGCTGTCGCAGCTCTCATGGTCTTCTGCTGCATTTTTCCATTTTCATCATAGTAATTAATTGTCATCTGAGCTTCTTTAAATGGAATTTCAAATGCTTTAAGATATATTTCTCTTGCAGCCTGTTCTGTTGCCCAAGTATGTAAGAAAAACTCTCTATTAGTCTCTTGATCATTAAGTGCAAAATGCTTTATGTAGCAGAACATTCCAGCATCTCCAGCTCCACTGACAATGGCACTTGCAAGCTTTCCTGTAAGGAGCGGATCCTCTGAATAATACTCATATACACGACCTGAAAATGGACTTCTATGAATATTTATTGCAGGCGAATACCAGCCACTAACCCCTGTAGCAAAGGCCTCTCTACCAAACATTTTTCCGATTTCATAAAGCAAGTCAGTGTTCCATGTAGAAGCCATAAGTGGTGCATAACCGTATGTAGCTGTTAGCTCCATTCCAGCATCAGTTTTAACAGACTTAATTCCATTTGCCCCATCGGCCTCTCTTGTTTCCTGAATTCCTAATGACTGAATTTGGTTTGTAGCATAGTTTGCGTTACTCATTAATGTTACAAGCTGCTCATTTATTTTTGTGTTTTTATAGTCAATCTGATTTAAGAATTCATCCCACTTAGGATCATCATAATCAACACCTCGCATATCAGATACAAGTATTCCACTGTCTTTTACTGCCGGATCCTTTTCACTATAAATCTTGCTTGTAGATACATTGCCTAAATTAGCATCATTCTCAGGATCAAATGTTTCTTCGATACCAAATCTTTCAGCAAAATCATCACTGATAGTTTTTGTGTCTCCTTCTGGTCTTTTTGGCATTGTATTCTTCCAATCAATACGAGAAAGACCAACTGTTTCAGTCTGCATATACTCATTCATATCCTCGAACTGATTTGTAGCTGCAACAGCATCAGATTTTCTTGGATTTGTGTTATCGTACCAAATAGTTTCAGGATTATTGAATGTTTCTGAAGCAATAATATTATGACTATCCTGACCTAAAGAAATAATATAATCGCCTTCGTCTAGCACGTAGGCGCCTTTTGTTCCATCACCATTATCCCTGGTATAGCAATAGCTTGCCATATCTTCGATATTAAAACTTAAAGTAACCTCTTCGCTCTCATTTGGCTGAATTAAATCAGTTTTTTCAAAGGCTGCTAATTCTCTAACCGGCTTTTCAATTAATTGCTCTTTATCAAAATCTGTATATGGTGCACCATAATAGATTTCTACTACATCCTTACCTGCTAGCTTTCCTGTGTTAGTAACCTTTACTTTAACAGATATCTTATCTTCGTCTGTTTTGAAATCCACTATTTCTTTAGAAAAATCTGTGTATGACAATCCATATCCACATGGATATACAACTGCGCCTTCTGAAACTAAGCCACCGTTTTCATCAAGTTTTCCATAAGTGAAAGTATCATCTTCCACTTCTGCAGTCTCGTAGAACTTGTATCCTAAATAAACACCTTCTGCATACTCAATGAAATATCTATTACAAGTACCATCCTCATTTGCAGAAGAAGGATTACCAAATGAATGTGACGAGAATGTAGCGTTGTCATAAGTGAACTCACCAAAATTCTGATATGTTGGATCCTTTGTAAAATCTGAAGGCCATACATCTACTGTTCTACCAGATGGATTAACTTCGCCGGAAAGAATAGGACCAATGGCAGTAAAGCCCTTTTCTCCAACATTACCCACCTGCAGAATAGCATCAGCTTCTAAATCCTTAGAAAGCAATTCTGGAATCTGAAGTGGTGCAGAGCTAGCTATAAGAACAACTACACCTCCACATTTTTCTTTTGCTATTTTAATAGTGTCTTTTTCGTTTTCAGAAAGGGCAAGATAGTGAGGTGTTCCATCCTCATAACCATCATACTTTTTATCAGAACCTTCCTGTCCGCTTCTTGTAAGTACTACAACAGCAGTTGAATTCTTTGCATCATCAAGGCCTTTATAAACATCCTTGGAATATTCATAAATTTTGCTATCTCCACCCATCAGGCTGTTAGATGCACCGGCTGTCTTTGTTCCTGCAGCCTCCTTAAGTCCATCAGGATCACCAGCTTTTTTCATAAGCTTTATCGTGGAATCGTTGATGGTAAAATAATCCTTTAATCCTGCCTCTGGTGTCACAGGATCAATTACCCATTTTGCAGAACCAGCTGCTGTCATCTGACCATATACTGGCTGTAAAAATCCATATCCAAAAGGTGTTATAGTAGAACCCTTTTTTAATGGAAGAATTCCATTATTCTTAAGTAATACAGTTCCTTCTTCTTGTACCTGATTTGCAAGCTTGTAAGACTCTTCTACAAGATTTTTATCATCCTTAAGCATCTCATAATAGTTTGCATCCAAATCAGAGTTTTCTGCATTATTAACAATCTTTTGCTTTCCATTGCCTAAATAATCATTTAGAAAATCTGAAAACTGAGCTGAAGCAGCCGGGATTAATAATCCAACAATTAAGCAAAGTATAATTAATGGAATCATTATTAATCTATATGCTCTATTACTCATTTTTAATTTAGTAGTATTAACATTATTACCCATACTATTCTGTACCCCCTTTCAATACCTTATCTTCCTTTGTCTCAGGAAGTATTATAAATTTCATGACTGTAAAGCTTATTGCAACCTGAACTCCTAAATTTATTATATTCGCACCAAATGGTAACAATGCACTTGGCACACTAAGCTTCGCTAATACCATTTGCGTTTTTCCTGGCAGTGCCGTTGAAACAATCACAATCACTATAACCATTATTATGTATTTAGGAATAGATTTTGAAAATTCCGAATTACTTTTAAAAGTAACCTTTCTTTGAACAATATAATTAACTATCTGTCCAACTGTTGTAGCAACTAAAAAGCTTATAAATCCTGATAACATCAAAGATTCCTTAGACGTATAATCAAAAATCCACCATTTAAATGGTGTCTCCTCCAAGCTTTTAAAAAGAAAAGTAGTTGCTATCCACATAGTAACAAAGTTAGCAAATGTGGCAACATTAGCAAAAATATTAAACTTAATAAACTGCCAAGTACCTGGATGCGATTCAATCCAGTTTTTAATGACAATCACCTCCTATCAGCTCAAAGGAAATAAAGTCAATTGTTCCTTCACCTACAAACTTAAAATATAAAGGCTTGTCCCCTTCTACACCTTTTAGTTCTGTTGTAAAGCAGCAAATATCCTTTTCTCTCTTATCAAATTCAATAAGACCTATCTGATAAAAGAAATCCTCATCAGTTGCTATAATCAAGTGACCATTTGCAACGCCACCTATATTTACAGCAATAGACCTAGTATCTACAAAATCAAAATATTTAAATCCGGCAACTGCTCCATCCTTCATATTTTTAATGTACTGTCCTACCCCTTTTTCATATTCTCCTGTGTTTTTTACAAAATATGGATGATTTTTAAAAGCATGCTTTGGAAAAGATATATCATATCTTCCAGTTCCTTCGTTACTCCATAAATTGCAGGCAATACGTGCATCGTATTTTCCTATACCACGTAAAGATTTTCCATTTAATCCGCAGCTAGTTATTTCAGCCTGTAATAGCTTTCCATCAGATGAAATCTTTAGCTTTTCAGCACAGGCCTGTCTTGCATATGAATTTCTATTGGTTTGTCTATGATAGAAGATATACCAGTCATCTTCTATTTTAAGAATTCCACCATGGGTATTTCCCAAATAATTTCTGGCATGGTTTTCATACTTAATATCATCAATACCTATATCACCGATATCTACAAGCACACCGCCGTATTTAAAAGGTCCATCAGGCTTGTCACTTGTGGCATAGCATAAATCATGGTTGTTTTCAGATGAATAAACAAAATAATATGTTCCATTAATCTTTCTAATAGAACTTGCCTCAAAGAATCTATGGCCTTTATATTCATCTGGATATCCTTCCAATGGAAAGATTAACTTAGGTCCAGATTTAATAGTCACCATGTCCTGCTCAAGCTCAAGCACAACCCCACCAGGATTTGTAAGATTATGAAATCTGGATGCAATGGCAAGAACCTTCGTAGCAAAGCCAGAATATAACCATACTCTGCCATCATCATCTACAAGAATTGCAGGATCAAATGGAAGTGGCTCACCGCTCTTAGAACCCCATGTATGTCCATCTGCAAATTTTACATGACCATAAAACTTAAACTCCCCAGCTGGTGTATCACATACGGCTACTCCCATCTGACCGAGAAAGTCATAGGCATAATATAGGTAATATCTGCCATCTACTCCTTGGCAAATGTCCGGAGCAAATAAACATCTAAGTCCAGTGAAATTAGAAGGATCGTCCTTCCTTTTAAAAATTACACCTTCATATCTCCAATCTGTCAGATCGTTCACTGGTGCTGACCAACATACATAATCTTCTACACAAAAGAATGGTGCTCCAAATTTATCATGAGAGCCATAAATATATACCCTATCCCCAAACACATGTGGTTCCGCATCTGGCACATATTCATAGTCTGGCAAATATGGATTTAACCCTTGCTTTTCCATTTGTATTCTCCTTTGCAGTTTCTTTATGCTCTCATTATATATAATTATTTTCATATTCTGTGCCTGTTTCATATTCTGCATTTTCTATTTCACATTTTGCAAAAGGCCATGGCTTCACGCCATGGCCTCCACTTAAAAATCATTATTTCATAAAGCAGTTATCTACCTGCACCTTATCACCATTTTGTACAAAATGTAAGAACTGCATGTGATTATCAGCTTCCTTTGTTCCATCCTCATTTGTTGTTACAGTCCAGAAGTGGATAGCTGCCCAATCCTCAGATACCAGGATATTGTTTATACGAACTCTGCTGGTATTTCCAATCTCATCCTTAACAATATCCTTGTACTCATCCAGTGAAACATCATCACCCTTATAGTTTAGTGATGCATTTTCAGCATAGAATTCATCAGTCCACTTGTCCCATGCCCCATAGCCTGAGTTATAGTTTTCAAAATCATTAAGAATAGCTGCCTTCATCTGCTTTCCAAGCTCAGTGTCAATTGTTGTAGGATATACTACTGGATACTTCTCCTCTAAATTATCTGTATGCATTGTTCCATCATAGCTTTCGTTCTTTACACCGCCCCAGCCTTCATCAACTTTGGCACCAAGCTCGCCGTAATCACCAAACTTTGCAAACTCCATTGTTGTTCCTGGGTGCTTTTCGCCTGTTGCTCTATCAATGTTTACAATGTCATATTGAATAGCCATCCAATCATCTACAAGTACCATGTTTTTGAAGGTACCCATCTGAATATCTAATTTCTTTAATGACATATCCATTGCTGTCTGATATTCATCAAGTGTAAGCTTAACACCATTTACATTGTAGATTGAATCATCATGGTATAATACTTCGCCCCAATGCTCCCATGCATCGTAGCCCATGTTCCATCTGTTAAAGCCATTTAACATTCTGTTTTGAATCTTCTTTGATAATTCAGTCTCTGCAGGTGTCTGGTATTCAATAGGAAATGTTTTTAACAATTCATCTGTAGGAACATTATACTGTGGATCAAGCTCGATTACATAATCTGGTGAATTTGGATCTGTCTTATCGGATACTGCATTAGTTTTTGTAGCTGCTGTCTCAGCTACAGCGGCTGCTTCCTGTGTAGGTGCTGTAGCCGCAAGATTTCCACATCCTGTTGCTGCCATTGATACTGCAAGTATAGTTGATAATACTGCTGCTCTTTTTTTCATAGTGATACCTCTTCTTTCTAACCTAAATATTTGGTTACTGTTAATACGACAGGTGCATATTTTTTTCTAGCCTTTGCAACTAGATGATTATATAGGGGATATGATAAAGCGATATTGACTGCTCCTATGCAAAAAATAATTATTCCTGCCAAAAAGGAACCAGATAACCGGGTTAAAAAATTATATCCAGTAAACAAGAGAAGTCCTCCAAATATACCTTGCGCTACCGCCATAGCTGTCGCCCGCCTTCTAATATTTTCATCTAGTTTTACCACTAAAGAAAATAATTCATTATCTGTAGCAGGTCTCACATACTTTGTGGCTTCCTTGTAGTAAAATTCCAATTGATGAATCCTACTTTTTTGTTCTTCTGTCAATAATTTTTCTTCCATAAAAAAACTCCTATTCAATCCCTGTCCTTTTCGATTACAGGGATATGATATAGGAGTTTTATTAGTGAAATATTAGAGTTTTGTTAGGGAATTGTTAGGATTTACATTTAGGAAGAGAAACTATAAATGTAGATCCTTCGCCTAATTTGCTTGTAACTTCAATGTTTCCATTTAATAGATTAACAATCTGCCTTACCATAGCAAGGCCAAGTCCATTTCCTTTTGTCTTGTGAGATGTATCTGCCTGATAGAACTTATCAAATATATGCCTCATGGTATTTTCATCCATGCCACAGCCATTATCTGTTATTGTAAGACTGGCAAATCTTTCTTCGTCCTTTAAGCTAATAGAAATATTTCCACTATCAGGTGTAAATTTAATTGCATTGGATAAAATATTATTGATGACTATTTTTAAAAGACCTAAGTCACTTTCAATATAAAGTTCATCAGGGATTTCCAACTGTAAATCAATATTCTTATCATCTAGAACTGTTTCCCGTGCAAGTATGCACTGAATCAGTTCTTCGCAATAATTAAATCTTTCAATATTGGTTTTTATCTGGTTATTGTCGAGCTTGCTTATCTGAAGAATATTAGTAATTAGCTCCGATAGATCAGCCACAGTATTCTTTATCTTTTCTAAATATTCCTGCTTTTCCTTTGCAGACAAATTATCTTTCACAAGTAATGTTGAATAATTAGATATAATGGCTATAGGTGTTTTAAGCTCATGGGAAATATTAGATATGAAGCTGCTCTTTAGCATTTCTGTAGAATCAAGCTCTCTAACCATGGTGTTGAAATCTTGATATAGAGCATCAATTTCGTCAATCCTTCCATCTCTTCTATGTGGAGGAAGTTGAATTTTGTAATTACCAGCTGCCACCTCTCCTGCAGCATGTGCAAGATTTAACAGTGGTTTTGTATATTTTATATAATGAACATAGCTACTAAGGGCAGATATGCATACTGCCGCCACAACAATCAGCGTTAATATAGAGCCTACCAAAAAATAACTATTTTCAGGAGAAAAACTGATATTATCATAAATACTAAGCAATAATCCCGAATAAATAATAATTACTATCGCATTTACGATAGTTGCTTTAGGGGATAAAATAGTAACTTCGACTCTTGAATCTTGCGGACAATCAAATAGCTTTTGGATTAATCTCATTGTATTACTCCTTTATACCCTATTCCTCTAACAGTAACTATTTTAAAACTAGTACAGCCTTCAAGCTTTGCCCTGATATTTGTAATGAATACATCTATAGAACGAGGGGTGCTTTCATTATCAAGACCGCCCAGCTCCTCTAAAAGCTGATTTCTTGAAAAGGCATGATTAGGATAACTTAACAGCTTAAACAAAAGCTGAAACTCTTTTGTTGTAAATGGAATTTCTTCGCCGTCCAAAGTCACCGACATTGATTCCTCATCCATTTCAAAAGTTCCAATAGAAAGTTTATTTGAGCTGGAAATATTGGCCCTCCGAAGAATGGCCTCTATTCTAAGTAAAAGCTCATCTAAATCAATAGGTTTAACCATATAATCATCAATGCCTATATGAAATCCTTGTTTTTTTGAATCAAGATCATCTTTTGCACTCATGAAAATAATAGGTATATTAGGATTCTCTTCTCTTACATTTTTTGCAAATTCAAATCCGTCAACATCAGGCATCATAATATCAGATATGATTAAGTCTATCTTATTATCATACAGAATATCATAAGCATCCAGCGCATTAGTACAGCCGAATGCCATATAATTATTAAGATTAAGATGTCTACAAACTGTTAAATTTAAATCAGAGTTATCCTCAACTAAAAGTATTTTTACCATTAATTATTATCCTGTTCTTCCTTTACAACATCCTTCACTTCTTGTTTTATATCGGAAGCATCAAGCACTGATTCCTCAGCAAGCTTCTTAAATAGCTTTTTATCCTTTAATGTATATTCCTGCTCGTCATCATATTTCTTCTTTTCTACAGCAATCATCTTCCTACGAAGCATTTTTTCTTTCATGATATTTTGCTTTTCTCTAATCCATGCTGCAAGCAGTACTCCCAAAAGAAGAATGCCTATGTAACCTAAAACTGGATACATCAATGAAACCAGCTTTTTAAAGCCTGCGAAGCTGCACAGATACCCTACAACCACTACTGTAATCAAAATAATATGAAGCTTTTTATTATCATTTCCTGAAAGTCTCTTTGCCAAGGCATAGCTTAAGCTAAATGCTGTATTAAAGATTAACGCAAAAATAGTAAAAGTATAAATATGTGCGAAAACAGGATTTATGCTTGCTACTATGGCTAACATTGGTATTTCTGCGGTAGAAATACTTTCAACGTTAGCTAAAAGAGCACCATAAGCACATAATACTATCACGCCAATTAGCGCTCCACCTATAGCACCACCCTTTTCCGCAACACCTATTCTTACTACAGAACCTCCAAGCACAAATGCCATGGAAACACCTGTCACTGCACAAAGTGAGTAGTAATTAATTGCTGATAATATTACATTTGGCATTGGAGATGGAAGCTCTTCTGCCACATGATAGATATTGCTCCAATCGTAGCTATGACCTATATAAGTATATGCAGTGATTGCAACAATCATCACTATGATTATTGGAGTAAATATTCCAAGTACAGATGTAATTTTATCGAAATCCATAAATGAGACTATGATAACTAACAATGCACAAATAAGCGCACCTAACCAGCTTGGAAAATCAAACTGCTGATGAAGATTTGCACCTGCCCCTGCAATCATTACGAAAAAGATGATAAATCCCGACACAATCAATGTGAAATCTATTATTTTTGTAATAATAGGATGTGCCACCTGTTCTAAAACATCCTGGTGGCTATCCGAATCATAATAACACCCCAACGTAACAATTATTTTTCCAAAAACTATATTTAAAACTGCAAGAAGAATTACGCCTATAATTCCCTGCCTTCCAAAACTCACGAAGTACTGCATCAAATCCTGTCCTGAAGAAAGGCCTGCGCCAACTATAACTCCCACGTATGCCAATGCTATCTTTAAGTATTTTTTTGTCACAACATACCTCCTTTAATCTGGTTATATTATTATTGTAACAAATTAATACTAGTAAAAACAAATTTGATGTCACATAGCACTATTTTACCTAATCATCTATCTCCACTTTATAGCCTACTCCTCTTGCGGATATTATTTCAAATTCTTTGCATTCACCGATTTTATTACGTATACGATTTATATAAACCTTTATAGTGCTATAATCCGTCTCTGAATCATATCCCCATATTTCATCCATAAGCTGCTGCTTTGTAAATATTACTCCTGGGTAGGATAATAGTTTATGTAACAGCTTGAATTCTGTTTCAGTTAAATCAACCTTTCTACCTGAAACAGTGGCGGACATGGAAGCTTCTGATAGAGAAAAATCTCCAATTACAATCTCTTTCTCGCTATTAATTTTGTATCTTCTAAGAATTGCCTCTATATGCCATGTTAATTCTTCATAATCTATAGGCTTGGTAAGGTATTCATCTATACCCAGATTATACCCTTTCTTTTTATGTAAAAACGAATCCATAGCAGTAAGCATAATTACTGGAGTTTCATCCTTTGTGCTTCGAAGCTCTGACACAAATTCATAACCATCCATGTTTGGCATCATCACATCAACGATTATTAAATCCACCTTTTCACGTTCTAATACATCAAATGCCTTCAGTCCATCTTCGGCCTCTAGTATCTCATATTTATCTCTCAGTTTAACCTTAGTAAGCTCCCTTACTGGCTTTTCATCTTCAATTAATAATATTCGTACCATATTGCACCCCATTAAACTGGTAAATTCACAGTGAATGTTGTACCTTCGTTTATCTTACTTGATACCTGGATGTTTCCCCCACAAAGAGTAACAATCCGCTTTACAATAGCAAGCCCTATTCCGCTGCCCTTGGCTACACTGGAGGAATCGTTTTGGTAATACTTATCAAAAATTCTTTCCATGGTCTTTTTGTCCATGCCTATTCCATTATCACTTATGGAAACAATAATCTCCTCATCAGTAGAATATCCCTCTATCTCTATTCTTCCATTTTTAGATGTGAATTTAATAGCATTATTTAAAAGATTAAGCCATACCTGCTGAAGCAATTCCTCATTTCCATAATATGGCAAAGTTAAATCCTCATCCATTTCTAATTCAATGTTCTTTTTATCAAGGGCTTTCGATAATATAATAACGCATTTACGAAGTTGCTCTGCCAAATCGTATTCTTCTTTATTATCTACAACCTGCATAGCATCTACTTTAGATAAAAGCAGTGTGTTCATTGATAGATTAAGAAGTCTTTTAGATTCCTCAGAAATCATGGTGAGCTGCTCAATTCGTTCAGGGGTCTCTAAATCCCTTCCTGTTTCTAAAAGATATTCTGAAAACCCGCTGATAGCTGTTATAGGTGTTTTAAACTCATGAGCAAACTCATTTGTGAAATCTACCATTTCCTCTTTTGTCTTTTTAAGCTCAAGAGCCATAGTGTTAAACTGACTGTATGCCTTTTCAAATTCTCCAGCTTTTTTTATATCTATCTGATAATCTAAGTTTCCGCCTGCCACCTCGTCCATGGCCTTTGTCAATTCATCAATTCTGCCAGATAGCTTAGTTACTACCGGTTTCATAGCCAAATAGTATATGGTGGTCATTATAGGTATCATTGCAAGCATTGTAAGAGAACTTCTATCATCAAAATCAAATACCACTGAACCTATGGCACCATAGCCCATAACACCGCCTATAACAACAATAGAACCAATCACATATACCCAGCGAAACCCTTTTATTTTATTTTTCTTAGGATTTTTCTTCTTACCAGTCATGATTGATTCTCCAGACTTCTTTCTTCTACCCCTAACCTTTTGCTATATTTCATCAACCAGATAACAATTCCCTGATTAATAAAAAAGACTGCACTTCCAGTCATTGCATTAAAATGTTCCCTTGTTTTGGCATCAGCTCCACACATGTGTAGTAAAGCTGTCTGAAATGTAAACAGCATTACAAGTGTTACAGCAAGATTTATCAATTGCACTGCCTTCCATATTCCAAAGTTGTGTGGCTTGTTTTGGGCTATAAAAACAATCAATGTGATTAGCCTTACAAACACATACAAGGCCATTGCATATAAAATAATAAAATGATATTCGAATGTATCCTCATTAAAGATAATGAGTAATCCCATTACCGCAGTGACAGAGTTCATAAGAAATAGAAGCCTTGCTACATTTCTTATTATTTTACATTCATAAGGTCCCTTTTCATCTTCCCTAAGCATAACAGCTATCTTATGCTCTTTGTGGGATAAATACCACCTGATTACTGCAATACAAAGATTATAAAGGCCTATTACATAAAACCATCTAGATTTATATATGTATGCTACAACAAAATAAAAGACAAGATAAAGAGTATTCATTAATCCGCCAAAATAAAGAAATATTCTTTGCCTATATCTAATGTTTTTTATCATATCGCCAACAATCGGTAAGCTTTCTCCAATACTGATAGCAAAAGGCACACCATCTCTATATATGGCAAATCCTAGAATTAACAATAGATAAAAGGTTATTGCATATACGATATATTCAAGAAAATCAGGGATAATTTCACCATTAAGCAAGCATAATACTAAAACTATCCCTGATATTGAAAACCATAATAAAGCTTTCCATAGTTTAAAACTAATTGTAGTTGTGGCAAATTTCTTAATTAACTCTATTATTTTCTCAGCCATTTTATAATCTGATCCCCATTTGGTTATTTTTTCTTATAATACCATAACTGGGTCTGCACATAATACTCTAATATGATTTGTCAAAACTATTACTCCCACAATAGCTGCAACTATATCTACTACTGCAAAACAAAATATTAGTCCACTAAATCCAAATAAGGCGTTTAGTATAATCATTGCAGGGATTAGAACGCCTCCTTGTCTGATTAGAGTAATAACTGTACTTGCGGCCGCCTTATCTGTTGCCTGTAAAAAAGTAACTGCAGATTGATATATAGAATAAATAGGAGCTGTAATAAAGCATCCAATCAGGATTTGTCTTCCATACATTGCAATACTTGCATCATCTATAAAGGCTTTCATTAGTATATCTCTTCCACCTATACAAAGTAGCGCTACCACCAAACCAAATATCATGCAAGCTATTGTTGTCTTAACAATGAATTCTTTTACTCTTTCAATATTTCCTCTACCAAAATTGTAAGAAACAGCCGGCTGCACACCCATACATATACCTAGCTGGGTTGTTGTAGATAAAAGCATGATAGAGCGGCTAATTCCAAATGCTCCCTGAGCATCCGCACCTACATTTAATAGTAAATTATTAAGTACCATATATGAGACACTCATAAGAACTGTCCCTGAAGCTATTGGAAGTCCCAGTATCATTGGATGAATTGCAGATTCATAATCCAGCTTTATATTCTTTGGTGATAATGATAAATAATCCTTCTTGTTCTTCAAAAGCTTAAATAAAATAACTGATGATAGAATATTTCCAATTACTGTTGCTACTGCTGCACCAGTTACACCCATGCCAAATCCTAATATAAATATAGGATCTAAAATGATATTTGTAATGGTTCCAGAAAGATTTGCAATCATAGGCTCCTTCATAGAACCATCAGCTCTTATGATATTTACAAATCCATTTGCAAACATCATAAATGGACACCCTAAAGCTAAAAATCTAAGGTATAAAGCAGCAAAATCTCTATAGCTATCAGCTGCCCCAAGCATTGAAATCAACGGTTCTGTGAAAATGTTAAGTACCAATGCCATTAATAATCCGATAACTACGCAAAACCAAAAACAAAAGCTTGAAATTCTTTTACTGTTTTCAATATCCTTCTTTCCTAGTGCAACAGATATTGCTGTACAACCACCGGCTCCAATTAATGTTCCAAATGCCTGTATAATTGGGAAAATTGGCATACATACAGATATTGCATTAATCATTCGCGCGTCACCTGTTTTTCCAATAAAGAAAACATCTGCCATATTATATACAACCATTACAAGAGTAATGATTACTGTTGGAATAGCAAGGGAAGCTATTACCTGCCATACCTTTCCTGTTTCTAATTTCTTTTGCTTATCCATCTCGTACACTCCTTTTAAATTCCACCTGCTGCAAGTGTAAGAATAATAAATCCAGCCATGGAAATAAGTGGACATGCCACCGTATCCAATCCATGCTTTGTAAATAACTCTGTAAGTGATGAGAATACAGCAATCCAAAAACAAACAAGTACAACAAACCAAATGTTAGTTAATGCTGTGTGTCTGTGGTATAGAACAAAAACAGAAATAAAGGTGGTAACAAACATTCCCAATGTTCCTTCAATACTCTTTTTTCCTTCGATAAATCTTCCACTTACCTTATGCTTACCAAATCTTTTTCCTACAAGAGCTGCCACACAATCTCCTATGCCCCAAGCAATTATTGAAAGCACTGCTGCCCATCTCTGTGAAAACAATCCCCATGCAAAAAAGATAACTACTGCATAAGTACCATACAATAAAAGCATGCTTCGTGTTTGCTCACCTGCACTTCTTTGCTTCATATCAACTGCACTTTCCAGATTTGTCTTTTTGGTACCAAGGTAAGCCAAGCCCATAAACAATAGACATACAAGCACAGATGCCACCCAACTAGAAGATGGGATTACTATTGGCATAATAGAGAAAACTGATACAAGATGTAAAAGCTTTCTATATAACTCGCCAGGTAATCCCACCTTCTTATTAATGAGTATCACACTCACTGCCAAAACCCCAAAATGTAATGCCAAAAGAATAAAGCATTTAACTGTTTCAAATAAAACTGTTGCTAACATATCTAATCTCCTTTTCTTTTTTTGACTGGAGATATAATATGTTCTTTTGGTTAATCATTGGTAAATATTATTTACTCTACTGTAATTTCAGGATCTTTTTCTTTATATATTTTTGAAATGATAATTAAAAGTACTGTAAGCACAAGCCCGATTATACCAATAGTTATACCAATTGGCATAAATTCAGCAGATAAATCTGCATCATCCTTTGTAAGGAATACCATAGATAATCCTGCGCCAAATAATAATACCGTAAATACGATATCAATTATAAAGCTTGTACATCTACGCTTCTTACTATCCTCCTTTAATAAATTAAGAATTGATAGCGCTACTGGAATAAATACTAAAACAACTAATATTGCAAATAACACATATAATGCTATTTTCCACCATGGAGTAATTTGTACAATCTTAGCCCCTGCTGAAAGTCCATTCATTGCATTACTTCTTGATATAGCAAACACAATATCCTTAGCTGCACGTTGCATATTAGATATAACTGTGTTAGTCATATCTTCATCCGCAAGCTTCCATAGCTCGGAATCAGAATTCAACCATAATGAAGTTCCTGCTGCAAGGCCCTCTCTTAAATCTTCATAAGCAAACACATTGTAAGAAGCCTGATCTGTAATAACAAATCCTTCGTAGCCCCACTCATTTCTAAGCACATTTGTCATAAGACCTACATGACCACCAGTCCATGTACTTCCTATTCGGTTCATACTTGCCATTACACCATGTGCATCTGCATCAGTAACAGCTGCTTCAAATGCCTTTAGATATATTTCACGAATGGCCTGCTCGTTTGCAAATATACTTACACCCATTCGGTTTGTTTCCTGATCATTAAGCGCAAAATGCTTGATTGTGACCATAGCACCCTTGCTCTGAGCACCATTTACTGTAGCAGCTCCCATAATTCCAGAAAGATATCCGTCTTCTGAATAGTATTCAAAGTTTCTTCCTGAATATGGTGTACGATGAATATTCATAGCTGGGGCATACCAACCAGCCACCTTAAGTGCAATGCTATCCTCACCTATGCATCTTCCAAATTCTTCTGCAAGCTCCTTATTCCATGTTGATGCAAGCACTATTTCTGGTGGATATGCCATACCATTTTCACCACCAACAAGTGTGCTGGAAATACCTGCTGTACCATCCTTATCTACTGTTGCTGGAAGCTGAATAGAGTCTACCGATACTGTGCCATAACCACCAACACGTACCAAATTATCTAGCTCTGTAACAGACATCTGTTCAATAAGTACTTCCCACAGTGGGTCACTATAATCAACATCTCTTAGCATAGCTACATTAAGCTTGCCATATTCATCATTAATCTTTCCTGTAACAGGAGCATCTTTTACAGTGTCTTCAACTTTTATAATAGCTTCTGCGTCAATCAATTCCTTAGGTGCATTCCAGCTACCATCTGCATAAGTATTTGGCCATGTACCAGACCAGTCTGATCGACTTAAATATTTAAAACTATTATCATAAGCTTTGATATCTACATCATCAAACTGATTAGACACTTCATATCCTGTAGCTACTGACTTTGCATATGTTGTTGCATCAAGTTCAGCTACATTAAATGAAGCTGCAAGGGATTCATTTCCTGCATAATCCATACCATTGCTTTCGCTATATCCCTTTAAAGCTAAAATATTATTTAAAGCATCATGAGAGTTTTTACCAACTGCAAAATAATAGTCACCAGCATCAACAATATATGTTCCATGTCCATACTGGTCATATACCTTCATGCTCTCTTTTGGCACTGATACTGTTACAGTCTGTGAATCTCCTGCTGCAATCACATCTGTCTTCTCATATCCAACTACCTCGACAGCTGATTTTTCAATAGCGTTCTCTTTATCATAATCTGTATAAGGGGATTGCATGTAAACCTGCACTACTTCCTTGGATGGAACTTCCCCGATATTTTTAACATCAACAGACACCTCATATGTGCTGTCTGTCTCTTGAACAGCATAATTGCTATATTCAAAATCTGTATAAGATAATCCATATCCAAAAGGATATTGCACCATAGTATTGTAATCATAGTTTGAAGCACTTTCATTACCAAGTACAACGTCCTCATATCTAGTCTCATAATACTTATAACCTACATATATTCCTTCCGAATAAACCATATAGTTAGTTCCAAAGGCTTCCTCAGAACCATTAATTGTGTATGAGCCAAAGTTTGCCATTGCAGGTGCACTCATGGAATCGTATGCATAAGTATCTACTAGTCTTCCTGAGAATGATGCATCACCATCTAAAAGTGCGCTAAGTCCATAAGTTCCTGTTTCTCCCAATGCACCAATCCAAGCAACTGCATCCACATCCAAATCTGTTAAAGCACCCAGCTCAATTGGATTTTGTGTATTTAGAAGAACTACTACTTTATCAAAATTCGCATTTGCCATCTTGATTAGGTTTAGTTCATTTTCATCAAGTTCAAGATACTTATATCCACTAGGAAGTACACCTGTTGTTAAATCAGCACTTTCTCCACCGCTTCGTCCAATAAGTACGATAGCTGCATCATTATAATCTGCAAAACTTGCCTTTACTTCCTCGGTGTACTCACTTACAGGTACTTCGTTAACGGCGAATTCTCCATTTCCGTATGCATCAATAACTGTTTTTCTGTAAGATGCACCATTTCCTTCTTCATAGAATTCTCTGGTTACTGGATTAATAGAATATCCAGCATCCTCTAATGCTGTATACAAATCCACTGCCTTTTCAGTATCAACCGAACCGGCACCGCCACCACCATAAACTAAATCAGCACTATCCTGACCTAATAAAGTAATTTTAAGATTTTTCTCAAGTGGTAATGCTCCATTATTTTCAAGAAGAACTGCTCCTTCTTCTTCAATCTTAGAGCCAACTTCTTCTAGATGTCTCTTCATCTCAGCTTCATTTGAGTAATCTGAAGTGAAATAATTAGAATCCTCTTCTTCATCATTGATAATCTTCTGGGTTTCTGCATTAAAGTATACAGATACTAGGCTTGAATATTTATTAGTGTACATATTTGCAATAAATAAGCTGACAATAATTGCAATTGCAACTAAACAAGCCATGATACATCTGCATATCATTCCTGTCTTTTTCATAAAAAAACCTCCTTCATATATCCGCCCTTTGGCTTATCTAAACCTAAAATAAGCCATAGCTTGAATAAATGAAAGAGGTGTGGCACCGTTGGTATTTAGTTTGGCACAGTTGACATAGGTATCATGATTTGCAACGAAAAAACACCATCCTTATTTGCCCAGTACATATTTCCATTATATTTCTGAGCAATGTATTTTATACTCTTAAGTCCAAATCCATGTCCTATATCATCCTTAGTAGTGGTTGGCAATTCATCCACTGTAGATGTAATTTTATGACTATAGTTTTCAATCTGGAAAATGGTAAAAGCCTCTTTAGAAGAAACATTTACACTTATTACCTTTTTATTATCCTCGTCAAATTGTTCTACACATTCTATGGCATTATCAATGGCATTCCCAAGTAATGCATATAAATCCATCACATCTATAAAATCAAGATTAGCCTTTTTTATAGAACAAGAAAAGGTTATGTTTTTCGAACTGCAATACAGGCTTTTTTCTGCAAGAATAGTGTTTAGCACTTCATTATCGCAGAAAACCAGATTTTGATATTGTTCTATATGAGACATTTGGTCGTTTATAAACTCATCCTTTAGATTATCTGGCGCATTTTTAAGTGCCTTTAGCTTATGCTTTAAATCGTGAGCATTTCTATTTACCAAATCGATAAGTTCCTTGGATATGGTGTAATGGGTAGATGAATCCTGCAATATTCTAGAGATAATAGCCTGCTCTCTTGTGGCAACTGTAGATCTGAAATTAGCATATTGAATACCTAGTATTAATACACTGGTACTTACTCCCCACATAATTCCATAATTTCTTATATCGTCCCCTATTTGGAATAAATGCTGGGCTGAAAATGTAGACAGCAACATTACTGCAATAAATATCAGATAAAAGGCCACTAAAAATGAGCTATCATCATGTAGAACACCGTAACATGCCTTTAGCTTAGATGTAAACAAAAGATAGATAATAAAATACCAAATTGAGCAAACCATCATGCTGACAAATATATACACAATCAAATGGGTCTTCAAATATGTCCAATAATATAAGGCCAAAGCTTCATGTACAACAACATACACTAAATGCTGAACTGCATAAGCTGATGCTATTACGTATAATCCATCTACTGTCCCAATAAAAAACAACCTCTTACAAAAATGCAATGTACTAAGAGCAAATATTATGTACCATCCTGAAATAAATGCAGTCCTTAAAGGGCATATACTTGTGAATGCCAGCAATGGGAAATAAAAAAGCGAAGCTAGCATGTAGCCCAAGATAAGTACAACTAATTTGGGAACAAAGTGCTTTTTCATTGGAACAAATGGAATTAAAAATATCAGCTCAGCTGCTAATAATTCAACTATAAATCTAATTTCTTCAAATACATCTACAGCAGTAATATCCATTTACAGACCTCCAAGTGTTTTTGTAAATTTCTCTGTAAAGCTTGCCTTCTTACTTCTACTAATCTTAAGTGTGTAGTCGCCTACTATAACATCATCCTTTATAATAGCCTTCACATGCTTTAAGGACACCAGATAGCCTGCATTACATCTGGCAAAGCCAAATGGAGATAGCCTTTGTTCTACAGCAGATATATTTTCTCGAACCCTATATTCCTTATCCTTGGTATGATAAATGCAATAATGAAGAGCCGATTCCACATAATATATTTCACTGATATTAAGTGTAACTAAGCCTTCTTTTGTAGAAAGCACTACAGGCTCATCAGCCTTCACTTGCTTTACATATCTAAGAGCCTTTTTAAGTTTTAATGCAAAATCAGGATATGATACTGGTTTTATTACATAATCGATAGCATCTACCTCGTAGCCAGTAAGGGCATACTGAGGCATAGCGGTAACAAACATTAAAACTACGCTCTCATCTACCTTTCTTATGGCTCTGGCTGTGTCTATTCCATTTAGACCTGGCATATCTATATCCATAAGAATTAAATCAAACTGCCCACTAAAGTCTTCCAAAAATCTATCTCCGCTTTCATAGGTGGAGATATCAAATTCTTTCGATTCTGCTACAGCAAAATCCATAAGATATCCCCTAAGCATTTCTAATTCAGTTTTTAAATCATCTACAATAGCTACTTTCATAAACTTTTCCTTATATACGTTTTTCATATTTTATACAGAAAAGGGCAAAATTGTAAAGATATATACTATCCTATTCCCAAAAACACTATTCTGTCAAAAATTAATGATATTATGACTGCGTAGGGGTGTTTTCCATCGTCAGATGCAATAGGAGAAACATTAGTGGATAAAAAAGAACAAGAAAAATTCGTCAAAGAATTTATTGAAAGAAAACCTACTAGATGTTCTAAATGCCGGGGCCGTCTTAGATATATCGGTGCTGGCCGCTATGAATGCTTTGATTGTGGGCATGAAGAAATTGACGATTTCGGTAAAGTAAAAGAATTTATTGATGAAAATGGTGCTTGCCCGGCCATTATTATTTCTGAATGCACAGGTGTTCCGGAAGAAATTATAAATGGAATGCTTCGCCAGGGGCGACTTGAAATCCCTGATGGAAGTACTATGTATATCACTTGTGAAAAATGCGGATGCAGCATTCGCTATGGCAGATTCTGCCCTGACTGCATCCGAAATCGCACAAATACGTTAAAAAATGTATTTTTCAATCCTGAAGTAGGTGAAAAGCCTCAGCATCAATTAAAACAACAGGAAGGCAAAATGCGCTTCTTTGATTCGAAAAAATAATATCAACTAAAATACTCTCTCTGGTGAACTCTTGGCTTGATACTGCATATCGCTGACCTTATATACTGTGACAAAGGCCTTTGGGTCAACCTTGTCGATGTATGCCATTAGCTTCTGGAATTCACCCTTGTCAACTATAGTGATGATTTCATCATGCTCTTCCATTCTGTATGCCCCTGTAACCTTGTAAACACTGGCACCACTATGAAGCTCATTCAAAATATAATCTCTAATCTGTGCCTCGTATGGTGAAACGATGCAAACTCTTCTTTTTAATTTCTGGTCGAAAATAAAGTGATCTAAAACCATTCCGTTTAAGTATGTACCAAGGACACTTAAGATAACTGTCTTAGAATCGTATGCTAATGCAGATGATAATGCAATACACATACCAGCGATTGACATGGCCTTACCTAATTCTATTCTCAAATATTTATTAAGAATCTTTGCTACAATATCTAATCCACCGGATGATGCATTTCTATTAAACAAAATTGCAGAGCCCACACTTACTGCGAAGATATAGCACACAACATCAAGTGCCGCATCCCCTGTAAGTGATGTGTAATTTGGAAATAGTCTTTCACAAACACCTATAACTACTGGAAGCAAAATAGATGTATAAATAGTCTTATAACCAAATTCTGGTCCACATGTAATGAATCCAATGATAAGAAGGATTACATTAAGAACCATTGTGATGGCTGATACCGAAAATGGTAAAAAGTTTGTTAACACAATTGCAAAACCTGAAATACTACTTACTGCAGCGTGGCTAGGCATAAGGAAAAAGAATACTGCCATACCTATGATTATTATTGCAAATGTAAGAATAACAAGTTCTTTAATAATGGATTTTACGTTCATTATACTACCCGTCCTAATATTACTGTTTGTTACTTTTAAATTTAGATTTAACATTAAGCAACGATTATTAGGTTACGGCCTGTCAGAAAAAAAGTCAAGAGAAACTTACTACTGTTTCTAACGCCTTTACAAACTTCTCAAGCCCTAATTTGTCCTCTTCAGAAAATCTATCTAAAGATGGACTATCAATATCAAGAACACCTACAACCTTACCATCCTTATGGATTGGCACTACTATCTCCGAATTAGAAGCGCAGTCACATGCAATGTGCCCTGGGAACTCATGTACATTTGGAACTACAAGTGTTTCATCATTTCCTGCTGCAGTTCCACATACACCTTTACCAAGTGCAATTCTGATACAAGCCACCTTTCCCTGAAATGGTCCAAGTAAAAGTGATCCCTTATTCATTAAATAAAAACCTGCCCAGTTCAAATCATCCATCGCATCATAAATAATTGCCGATGCGTTTGAAAGCACTGGAATGTAGTTTGGCTCATCCTCTGCTAGAGCCTTAATCTGTTCTGCTAGTAAATTATAATCTGTCATGCATCCTCCTACATTACGCAGCTTCTGCCTTCACGGCCTTCCATGTTATCGTCCTTTACATATCTGGCATTGAACTCCATGTTAATCTCACGAAGCTCCTTCTTGCCTTCAATATAATCATCATACATTTCTGCAAGTCCTGCCATGCATCCATCACAGTTTGCCTCAATATTTCCAAGAGATTCCTTAACAATCTGTTCTCTTTCTTCTTTTGTTGTATCTTTGATTAAATATGACATGGTACATCTCCATTTAATAAAATTTTATTTTGTCCAATTATACATCATACGCAAAAAAAGAGCTAGAAGTTTTACCTTCCAGCTCACAATTGTTTTATATATACTTTACTGCTGTTCCATATGCCATAACCTCTGCTGCACCCTGCATAACAGATGATGATGCATATCTAACACCAACAATAGCATCAGCTCCAAGCTGCTCTGCCTCATCCACCATTCTCTTAGTAGCAATCTGTCTAGCTTCCACAAGCATATCTGTGTAGCCTTTGATTTCACCACCAACAAGTGTCTTCATGCCAGCCATAAAATCCTTACCAAAGTTTTTTGACTGTACGATAGTTCCTTTCACTACTCCAATGGCCTCAAAATTCTGACCTGGGATTGTTTCAATACTT
>CACYLQ010000021.1 GCA_902775195.1 uncultured Pseudobutyrivibrio sp. | reverse complement strand
CTCCATGAAATCTTCATCAGTCATCTTTCCTTTATTATCATAAAAGGCATTATCTACTGATAATGTTCTAAGTTCTATGTTAATGTTTGCTTTGCTATCGTCCTTGATACCGCTGGTACCTACGCCAAATCCATGATTGTCTGTACCTTCTGTTTTGATGTAATCCGTTACCTTGAGTGCGTCAATTTGCATATAGTTCCTCCAGGGTATTTTTCGTTTACACTAAATATTTCGGATGAGATAAGGAAAATGTTAACTAAAAAAAGTCGAGGTTTTTCAACCTCGACTTTAAGCTTCATTATGTTATGAACAGTTCACACTTACTGCCACCTGCTTCGCAGGCGGTGTGACGCCCTTATAATTATCATATATTAATCTTAAATCTGCAGTGGTAAAACTAGGAAAGCAAACACACAATGTGTCAAAATCCATTCCACAACTACACATAGCCTCAACAGCTCTAACATCCTGCTCTTTCATACCGGTACCTCCCATTACATAACTCAATACTAAATATAGGATTAATATAGTTACTAGTATAACAAGATGTTGTGAAAATACAATGACAAAAAAACACTAAAAATGTTATGAAATTTCTACAATTCTGTTCTACCGTCCAGTGCCCTTAGCAGTGTTACCTCATCGATATATTCAAGGTTGCCACCAACTGGCACACCTGATGCGATACGACTTACCTTTATACCTGTTGGTTTGATAAGCTTGCTAATGTAAGCGGCTGTAGTCTCACCTTCTAAGGAAGAATTGGTAGCTACAATAACCTCTTCTACATCATTTTGCTGTAATCTAACCATCAGTTCCTTAAGCTTTATATCACCAGGTCCGATGCCTGCCATCGGTGATATTGCGCCATGTAAAACGTGGTAAACGCCATCAAATTTGCCTGTCTTTTCATAGGCTGCCAAATCCCTAGTATCTTCAACCACCATGATTATATTGTGGTTTCGCTTTGGATTAGAGCATATAGGACAAAGTTCTTCATCTGTAAGGGTAAAACATTCCTTACAGTATCTAACGTTTTTTCTTGCCTGCACTATAGCGTTGGCAAGGTCGTTTACCTTTTCTTCGTCCATGCCTAATATATGGAAAGCCAGCCTCTGGGCTGACTTATTTCCAATGCTTGGCAAATCGCTTAGCTCTGCTATTAAGTTGCTAATTTCTTTGCTGTAATATTCCATTTATTAGAATCCTAGTCCACCTGGCATCTTTGGCATAGATGCTGCTGTAATCTCATCAATCTTATGAAGAGCTTCGTTTGTTGCTGCCATAACAAGGTCCTCAAGCATTTCAACATCATCTGGGTCTACTGCCTCTGGATCGATGTGTACCTTTGTGATTTCCTTTGAACCTGTAACTGTTACTTCTACAACACCGCCACCGGCTGTACCTGTAACCTCTGTCTCCTCAAGCTTTGCCTGAGCCTCTTCCATCTGACGCTGCATACGCTGTGCCTGCTTCATAAGGTTAGCCATGTTAGCTCCACCCATTGCTCCGCCTGGAAATCCGCCTCTTCCTTTACCCATATCTTTAATCCTCCATTTTCTATCTGGTTAATGTTACGTAGACTATTCTGGGTCTACTTCTATTTCAATTCCTTTGCTGGCGAAGAAATCTCGGATATCTGTCTTTGAATCCTGTGAGCTTACGCCGCTGGAATTAATCTCTACTTTGATATTTACAGTCTTTTTAATCATGTTTTCGATGGCTTTAGATATTTCTTCAATGACCTCTGGTCTATTTACGAAATCGCCTGCCATGCGTTCACTTCCCTGTGGCTGGTCAAATATCAGTACCAGCTCGCCTAGTTCATTGACTGTAACAGTGTTTACTTCCTTAAGATACATTTTGATGTTTGGTGGTACTTGGCCTAAAACATTGCCCCAACTGGATGCCACCTGCTTTACCTCTTCTGGTACAGCTGCTGGAAGTGGTTCCTTTTTCACTGGTGCCATACTGGGAGCAGACGCCTGTCCTGCGGCTGGTGCGGCCATTACTACTGGCACACCCTTTTCCACCTTTTTCTCAAGGTTAGCCATTCTATTGTTGAGAGCAGAAATATCCTGCTCCATCTCTGGCTTACATAGCTTAATAAGAGCTATTTCGATAAGAACTCGCTTACCACTTGCATACTTAATATCATTAGAAAGCGCCGAGAGAACTTGAATATATCGCATCAAAATCTCGGTGTCAACCATCTTGGCTTCTTCTTTTAATAAAGCCAGATTATCAGAAGACATTTCAAGTACATCCTCCATATCATCTGAACTCTTGAGAAGCATCAGGTTTCTAAGATACCATGTGAAATCTATTACAAACTGGTTCAGGTCACGGCCCTGAGTGATTATCTCCTCTAATATGCCGATGCACTGGGTGATTTCCCCATTAATGATATGACGAAGTAATCTTGAAAATACTTCAGTATCAATGGCGCCTAGCACCTTCAGTACATTGTCATAGGTAAGAGTCTGGCCTATATAAAAGGCTATGCACTGGTCTAAAAGACTTAATCCGTCTCGCATGGAACCGTCTGCTGCCTTGGCGATATAGCGGATGGCCTTATCCTCTACATCTACACCTTCCTTATCCATCAGCTCCTTTAAGCGGGCTGCGATAGTGTCGATGGAAATACGATGAAAATCATATCTCTGACAACGGCTAAGGATGGTAATTGGAATCTTGTGTACTTCTGTTGTTGCCAATATAAACACAACATAAGAAGGTGG
The DNA here is from genome assembly GCA_902775195.1 of uncultured Pseudobutyrivibrio sp. Taxonomy (GTDB): domain Bacteria; phylum Bacillota; class Clostridia; order Lachnospirales; family Lachnospiraceae; genus Pseudobutyrivibrio. The sequence continues at coordinate 17,030 of CACYLQ010000021.1, read as the reverse complement.
CTCCTCCAAGGTCTTAAGCAAGGCGTTAAAGGCTCCGGTACTAAGCATATGTACCTCATCGATGATGTAAACCTTGTATTTACCTTCTGTAGGAGGGTATGCCACCTCCTCTACTATCTGTCGGATGCTATCTACACCGTTGTTTGAGGCAGCATCCATTTCTATTACATTCATGGAATTGCCGGCTGTGATGGATTTGCACATGGCGCATTCCATACATGGGCAGCCGTCCACAGGATTCTCGCAGTTGATGGTGCGGGCAAGAATCTTGGCGATAGTTGTCTTACCAGTTCCTCTTGTTCCTGTAAAAAGATATGCATGTCCTATACGGTCACTCTTTATCTGATTCTTTAAAGTTGTCACGATGTGGTCCTGGCCCTTAACATCCTCAAAGGTCTGTGGCCTGAACTTTCTATATAATGCCATATAAGACATAACAAATACCTACCCTTTTTTCTTTCTTTTAATCACCGAAGCTAATACCGATTCGCTTAGCTTCTTCTATCATCTGGCAATCTGGCTCAACTACCTTAAGCTTTCCTGCAACCTTTTCAAGAGGAATGCGCTTTGTCTTGCCATCTACCATTGCAATCATGTTACCGAAATCTCCATCCATGATAGCCTGTGCAGCTGCTGAACCAAGTCGTGTACAAAGTACTCTGTCGAATGGATCTGGGCTACCGCCTCGCTGCATGTGTCCCGGAACAGTAACACGTACCTCAATACCTGTTTCCTTCTGGATTCTATCAGCGATTTCATAGGAAACTGATGGATATTTGGAGGTCTCTAATTTCTTCTTGTAATCCTTCTTCGAAAGCTTTGCATCTTCCTTGGATATTGCGCCCTCGGCAACTGCAAGGATGGTGAAGCCCTTACCTTCTTCCGCACGATGATTGATGGCCTTTATGACCTTTTTGATATCGTATGGAATCTCTGGAAGCAGGATGATATCAGCTCCTGATGCAACACCTGCATACAATGTAAGCCAGCCCACCTTATGTCCCATAACCTCTACGATAAATACACGGCTATGAGATGATGCTGTAGTATGGATGCAATCGATGGTGTTACATGCGATATCAATGGCGCTCTGGAAACCGAAGGTCACATCTGTTCCGAAGATATCGTTATCAATAGTCTTTGGTAGATGGATAATGTTAAGCCCTTCCTCTCTAAGAAGATTAGCTGTCTTCTGTGTTCCATTACCGCCAAGGATAACCAGGCAGCTAAGGTTTAGCTTGTAATAGTTGGACTTCATTGCCTCTACCTTATCAAGGCCGTTCTCATCTGGCTCACGCATGAGCTTGAATGGCTGACGGCTAGAGCCCAGGATAGTGCCACCACGTGTCAAAATACCTGAGAAATCCTGGCTTGTAAGGAGTCTGTAATCCCCATAAATCAGACCCTTATAGCCATTGAAGAAGCCGTAAACCTCAAGGTCCTTCACATTAGCAGCCAAGCCCTTAACAACACCACGCATAGCAGCGTTCAATGCCTGGCAGTCACCACCACTTGTAAGCATTCCAATTCTAAGCATCGTCCTTCTCCTTCCTGTTACCCCTTATTTGTTTAATTGCTTATTATTTCTGCATTTCGATTACGCGACGAACGTAATTGTATATTCTCTCTGTAGAAGCAATTCCAAGGCGCTCCTTTGGAGTATGAATATCGTAAAGCTCTGGACCGATTGATACTGCATCAAGTCCTGGAAGCTTAGATGCTAAAAGTCCGCACTCAACACCTGCATGCATAGTCTCAACGATGGCATCCTCGCCTGTCATCTCTTTATATAAAGCTACAAGCTCATCTCTGAATGTAGATTCACGCTTGAACTCCCATGCTGGGTACTCACCATGAGTAGATGTTTTGCAACCAAATCCCTCAGCAATCATTCTTACCTTGCGCATAAGTGCTGCCTTTGCGCTATCTACTGAGCTTCTAAGTGAGAATGAGAACTTAAGCTCGTCCTCAAGTAAGTTAAGAATTCCTAAGTTTAATGAAGTCTCAACTAAGCCCTCGATATCATGGCTCATAGCCTGCACTCCGTTTGGTAAAGAAAGGATTAACTCTACCATCTTTCTTGTATCTACTGGGTTTACGCCATCAACTACTACATTGCCTTCAGACTTGATTTCGATTTTCATCTCTGGGTCTGTAACTGCATATTCGTTCTTAATTGCGGCAGCCTCTGCCTCCATAGCCTTGATAGCATCAGCGTTTGTAACTACCTTTGCTGTTGTAGCACGTGGGATAGCATTGTCTTTTGTTCCACCAACATAATCTGCAAGGCATACATCAGCAACATCGATACCTGCTGCAAGGATTCTGTTTACCATCTGTGTAGCATTTGCTCTACCCTTAATGATTTCTGTGCCTGAGTGTCCACCTGTACAATCCTTAACTTCGATTGAAACAAGTGCGCCCTTAACTGATTCCTTCTTAAATGGGTACTCAATGTCCATTCTGCATCCGCCTGCGCATCCGCTAAGGAAATGTCCTTCCTCCTCTGAATCAAGGTTAAGCATCTTGCGACCCTTAAGCATTGATACATCGATGCCTGCTGCACCTTCCATACCAACTTCCTCAGATACTGTAATGATTACCTCAAGACGTGGGTGCTTAAGTGTATCATCCTCTAAGATTGCAAGTGCCATTGCTACTGCGATTCCATCATCACCGCCAAGTGTTGTGCCCTTTGCTGTAACGAATCCATCAACTACTTCAAGATCAAGACCTTCTGTAAGCATGTCCTTATTGCAATCTGGCTCCTGCTCGGCAACCATATCCATGTGGCCCTGAAGGATTAATGGAGCTACATTCTCCATTCCCTCTGAAGCTTCCTTAATCATGATTACGTTGTAAAGGTCATCTGTGTAATATTCAAGATTGTGTGCCTTTGCAAATTCTACAAGATATGCACTAATCTTTTCCTCGTGATAACTTGGGTGAGGGATTTCGCAAATCTCCTCGAAATAATGAAATACTCTTTCTGGCTGTAAACCTGCTAAAACTGCCATTTTAACTATTCTCCAATCTATTATTACTTATTGCTCGTCGTACTTGCCGAACTCGCAACCTATATTATAGGCTTCCATATCATCCACAAGCTCCCATTTCCACTCGGCTTTTTTATTGGCTGTAGTGTCTTTGGTCTTGAGAATTTTCTTATATAGCTTTATCTCGCCTGTGCCGTTGCCGCCATTCCATAGATTATTGTGGCGCTTTTCACCGTTAGGTGCCTCGTAGTTTATAAGAAGCATGTCCTTCTTATCACAGGTGATTTTAGCTTCTAATTTGGCAAGCGGTGTCTCCTGGGTGATTTCCCATACTACCTGCTCACCCTCTGTGGTGCAATTGAAATCTGTACTGGTGAGAGTCCAAAATCTTGAGAAGTTGAACTCGTAAGGCTGACCCTCATACCAAAAGGCTCCAAGGATTACATCATCAAAGCTGTGGCCAGTTCTAACCTTTGGACGTCCACCTCCGATATCAAATGCGCTGTTTTCCAGCCATTTTCCTGATATCTTACTCTTAAGATGTGAGCTTGCAAGCCACACCCATGGAGATGTGAAGTCCTTACCCCAGTTTTTATCTGCATAGCCATAACAGCTATCTGGGCTGACTTCGTATTCAACACCGTCTAGTATAACTGAACCTGCAAATAATGTCTTCATGCCTTCTGCATGCCAAAACATTTCAAATGCCTCTATTTCACGTGACGCCCAGCCTGCGCCGTAGCCCACGTTGAAAGCAATCTGCTTTTCCATATTTAAATCCCAGACCATCTTGCCTGCCTGACACATCCACTCTGGATGGTTCTTGGCATCTTCCTCTGTAACCTCTACCTTACCAAGGGTTCGGGTCTCAGAGCAGAAACAATCGTCTGCACTTATGAGAAATGGTACATCCTCCTTGATGTTGACCTTGTTCCAGCCAAAGAAGCGATGCATCTGTTTTGCGCCCTCGCCCCAACAGCCTACTTTTACCATCATGTAGGATGGCTTCACGCCTATTGCTTTATTCTCTGGCAGCTGGCCAAAAACTGGCTCATCGCCACCTAGCTCTGGGTTAATTGTGAAAAACTCGATAAAGAAAGCCTTTTCCTCGCCCGTCTGTTTGTTATGACCGGTGAAGCTGTGCCACCACCAATCATATCCTTCACTGGCAAGAGCTCCCTTCAGCATGAAATCATTTCTAGTGATATCCGAATGGTTGAAACTATGCTCGATAAGCTTATCCTTAACATCAAGCCCATCGATTTTTTCAAGAACTGTCTCCCCGATTTGATTAAGTTTATCTTTTACCATAATTCTCACCCCATTTTCTCAAACATTATTATGCATAGTATATTTTACCATATTATTTATAAAAAATGTCTAAAGTGCGAAAAAAGGCGCATAGCAAACTAGTTGTTATACGCCTTTTTCGACTTAAATATAATTTACCTTAATCTAGCCCTTCACCTAATTCTACAGCCACTTTATATACTTGCCCTGGTTTGCCATCTGTCAGGTCTTCTCCTTGTAGTGTTACATTAAATATTCCATCCGCCAATGAAAGCTTTGTATTAGAACTTTCAATAGCATGTTCTATTTCTTCTTGCAATATTTCAATGCGGAGACTTGGATATCTTTGATGTAGGTGTACACCTACTGATTTGAATAGTTTACCATAATTTAGTGTTGCTACTTTCATTTTGATAATTCCTCCAAGTAAGTGATTACTTCTGCATAGTTATATAAACCCAAATCCCCTTTTTCCAATGCGCTTTCATTCAAATATTTTTCTGCTTCATTATATTTAGTTTCAGAAATCAATTTGTCATTATCGTAATATGCGCAACTTGTTTGTGCGCCCCCATCATTTGCATCTTCTCCATTATCTAACTTTCCATTATTGTTTAAATCTTCATATAGAACATAACTGTACACGTGGGATTGAACAAAAATTTCTTTCTCTTCATTATATTCCCACACTATATCCCATCTTTCAGCAGGACCAAATCCACCACTACCAATTACAATCTTGTCGTCAGGAATAAAGTAATAATCTACTACTCTTGATGAACCTGATGGCCAATAATCACCATTTTCATTCTCTAAAACAACCACATCACCATCAACTATCGTATAAAAGTGTAAAAACTCTTTAACCCCCTGGACTAACATAGGGATTCCGTCTTCAATATTACCAAAAAAGAAATAGTAGCTATTTTCATTAGTTGCATTTGCCTTAATAAATTCACTATATATAGATGCCCAATTACTATTAGCCCCTTCTTTCTTTTCACTTTTCAACTCAATGTCAATTGGAGTTATCTCTGTTATACAAGTTCCTTGTTCCTTATCGAGCACATATCTTATCACCAATTCCTTGTCTTTATTTTCCAATACAAACTTTTGTAATTCTTCATTACTCAGCAAATTTAATGTTATACAGTGGTCATACGACAAGTCATCTTTACTATCATAAACTTCTATTAAAACCTTTCCGTCAGTAATGTTCTCTTCAATTAGAGAGCCTACAACCTCATGAACTTTATAATCGGGTTTGATTACAGGTGTTACATCCTTTATTGATATAGATTTGATACTATAGCCATCAAAGCAACTATAGGGGTTTTCCTCTAAAGATGCATCGAATTCATAAACCTGTTCACCCAAATATCCAACTGTTTTAGTAGTAACTATTCCATTTATATTTACCGTCTCATCCTTTAATTCATAACTATAGTTCTTTAATTCTCCTGTACTCCAACCACTCGAAGTTTCTCCTATATTTACTGTTCCTGTACCTATAGAATCGAATTTAACATAATTCCCTGTCATCGACCATTGTATATATTCTATTTGCTGTCTTGTTAGATTAAACTCGTCATTACAGTTCTTTTCAAGATAATCGAATGAAAAAACACTATTTTGAAGATATCCCTTTATAAATCTTTCTTGTTCTTTTTTTGTAAGAGTGTCTACATTGTCATACGCATCCTGCAAGACTACAATGTTTTCAAACAAATGCTGTAGGTCATCATCCATATCAAATAGTTCGTCATGATTTATTGGTTTTATTTGAAGATTGACAAATTTAATTAAATATATACTCTCATAAATATCTAATTTGGTATTTATTAACCTCAAAAAACATATTATACATGTAAATACAATTAGAATTATAAACAATATCTTTTTATTTTTTTTAATATATAGTTTTCGCATTTTATTCAATATCAACATGGTTTGAATAGTTTACCATAATTTAGTGTTGCTACTTTCATTTTGATAATTCCTCCAAGTGCTTTAGCATTTCTTTCTTTGAATAACTTATATATTTCCTAATTTCAACTTCATCATCTCTGATATATTCAATTGCTTTAATATATTCTTCATATGTGATAGCTTTGTCCATATCAAAACAATCATTACAATCTTGAGCTCCACCATCGTTTTTATCTTCACCATCATCAAATTTACCATTTTTATTCAGGTCTTCGTATACCTTATCCTCATAATTATGTACGATTTGAAAATCATGGATTGTTCTGTCATATTTCCATATAATTGTCTTGCTATATGTTGGACCTGCACCTCCTTCACCTACTAACAGCCCATCCTTTTGCATAATCCAATAGTCGACAAGTCCTCCTACGTTATATGACCAATCTTTATTAGATTCATAAACTTTTCCACTGTCATATTTCCATATATGCATAGTACTTCCATCTCTTTGTATTAAAAATGGCACTTTATCATCTAAATAAGCCAATCCATAATTGTAGTTAATTAGTATTTCGTCACCATATTGAGGTTCTTCTACCGTCTGCAGGATAGCGATATACGAACTTTGCCAATCATTTGATTGTTTTTGCGTATTTACGCATTTGAGATTTTGCAATATTTTTAAACATAAAAAAATCAAAAGTATAAACGCTACGCCTTTTATAATAACACCTTTATTTATAACATTCCCTCCTTTTCTATCGAATTATGTCCATATCCGCATTAGCTACTTTCTTTCTGTATTCCAAATTATCTCCACCAGCACTTAATCCATATATCTTTTGGAATGAAACCACTACATTTTTAGTTTTACTTGTATTACATTACGGCTTCTTGCCGCCTAGATGTTATATCACAAATCAAGAGGCTTATGTTGATTTCATGTCTAAACTACACAAAAAATGTCTAAACTACACAAATTGCCCCGGCTTTTTCCTGATATATGAAAAGACGTATAGCAAACTAGTTGCTATGCGCCTTTTTCGACTTAAATATAATTTACCTTACCCTAGCCCTTCACCTAATTCTACAGCGTTTTTATACTTGCCCTGGCTTGCCTTCTGTTAAGGCTTCACCTTGATAGCTGCTCCAAGTCATCTATCAACTTTATATTGGCCTCATAGTTAATATTATTAGAGCCTTCTTCAAATACATTCGGGTCTACATGTATTTGAAGATTTCCATTTACTATTGTCCAATTAATATTTCTTTTGCCTAAAGATAAAAATAATTCATTAGTGACAGTTTCATAATCCGGATTATCATCTACCTCACATATTTGTTTTGCCACATCATACAAGTAATCATCGTTAGACATAAAAATATCATTCAGATTTGCAAAGACTTTATTATTCTTTTCTATCACATAAGTCTTGTTAAATTTGATAGTTCGTGACGATTTATTAATCCTTTCATTTATTGTTATATATGCAAGATTTTCAATCTCTTTTACATCAACGCTCTCAAATATTATTGCTTTAATTTTGTTTGATTGCTTTGCCTCAGTCACTAATTCTAAATAATCTTGATTTATTGAAGTTAAAACATAATTGTATGCCTCATTTTCAGAGAACAAGACTGGATATTCATAATGGCCATCTGTTTTAGTTTTGTAATTAATGTCAAAATCGTTTGTATTGTTATAATCAATAAATAACGGTTTGTTTTCTCGTTCAGCCAGAAGTCTTTCATTTTTTGAAATTTCAATTTTCCCTTTACGCAATCGCCGTATATTATACTTATTCAAGATATCTAAATTTAATCGATTACTTTCACCACTCCATCCAACAAATTCTGCCGTCGACAAACCATTAACATATTTTTCATATTTTGATTTAGTTACTGATTGTCCTGCAATGTAGTATTGTTCTTTTATTGCAAAAATCTCTTGCTCATCATTCATTGGCATATAAGCTTCACATAATGTTTCTGTCTCGCCATCATCATTTATTCTAAAGTACCAATAAGATGTTTCACCAGCCCAGGAATTACAGTCATACAATATATTTTCTCCTGGAATATATTCTAAGCAGTTATAATGACCGAATGGTCCCAGCTGTTTCACCTCACCATTCACATACTTTAAAATGCAAATATCAGATGTGCTATTTAACATTTTTGTCCAACCAACGACAAGTTCTGGCACATCATCCTCATCTATATATTCTAAAGAGAAAACCAGCTTTGTTTCATTGTTTTCCAGTTCGCCTTTTTCAAATCCTTCGTACAAGGAATGGTTCTCTATATAATCTGCATAGGCGTTATAAACCTTTATTCTTTCAATGACTGGTACTAGCTTAAACAAAATCAATCCAAGCATTGAAAGTATCATTATTATCAAAATATATTTATATTTCTTCATCACTAGTTCTTATTGTCTTTCTAGCAACTCAATCAGCACTTAGTCCTTTACATACTAAAAAGCTTCTTGCCGCCTAGATGTTATATCACAAATCAAGAGGCTTATGTTGATTTCATGTCTAAACTACACAAAAAATGTCTAAACTACACAAATTGCCACTACATCTTCCTACGATAATCAAAGTATCTCTTTTTGAAATCCTGCAATCTGTCTCTGCTGATGTTCAGGCTGATTCCACCTAGGAGAGTCACCTGCCTGCTATCGTAACTATCTACATATTTCATATTTATCACGAAGGACCTTTGTATTAATATCAACCCAATATCCTGGTATTCTGCTGCAATGTCCTTTAGGTTTCCTTCATTGTAATAGACTGCACCATCTTTCATGCGATAGCAGATTTTTCTATCTAGCTTTTCTATGTAAATGACTTCCCCAAGGTTAATCTTGCACTCTACACCTAGTGCATTCTTACAATCAATGTAGCTTGCATTTGCAAACGTTAAGATGTATGATTCCAACGCTTCATCAATCTCCTCTAGATGTAGCTTATCTATATATCTAAATGCATTGACCTTATAACCGAGTCGTGCAAATTCAATATGGGATGTCAGAAAGCATATCTTCATATTGCAGCCCAATTGTTGTATATGCTCTGCAATATCAAAGCCATTCTTACCATCTGCAAGCTCAACATCTAAAAATAGCAGTTCAATATTATCTACCTCAGATAGCAGGGACTTTTCATCTGCATACAAATTAATCCTGTAATCTTTCACATCTACAAGCGCCAGGTATTCTTCAATATACTCTTTTATCTTTTCAACCCATAGGACTTCATCATCAACAATTCCTATTATCATTTTCTAACCTCTTCGTGGAAGGGAAATATCAAGTTTAAAGACGTTTCCAGCAGTTGCTTTATCCACAGTTATATAGTATTCACCATTGTACTTATCAACAATTGACGCTATGTTTTTAAGACCAAATCCATGATTCTTTTTATCAGGCTTTGTAGTCTCGATATCAGTGACATTAGAAAACTCTATATCTTGGCATGAATTGTACACTGAGATAAATACCTCATCTGCATGGTCTATTAACTCTACTTTTACAAATCCTGCGCCCAGTTTTCCAGCTGCCTCCACAGCATTCTGCAGTGAATTTCCAAGCAGCGTAGTACAATCAAGCACATCAATGTCTAATGGCCTAATCAACTTTCCTGTCAATGAAAAATCTATATCTTTCTTCTCACAGCGATATGCATAATAGTTTAAAATCGCATCCACATAATCGTCGCCTGTATTAATCTTGGTAGCCAGGGATTCTGTTACTTTCCAGGTCTTTTCTATATAATCCTTGGCATTATTGTATTGTTCCTTGGCAAGCAACTCCTGCATGGCTCCAATATGATTGATTAGGTCATGACGAAATTTTCTTAGATTTTGGTTGGTATCCTTCTGATACTGATATTGATCTTGCTGTATCTTTAATGCCTTTGCTAATTGATTGTTTTGTTTTTCGTATTGGTAATTACTCACAGCCAGCTGTAGCGTAATGTATATTGAATATATGGCTCCTATCAGGCACAATGCAAATCTAATATGGATGTACCATTCATGTTCATTAATGCTGCCATAAAGCACCGAAAAAACGTATGTTACAACAAGCTCAAATATAAGTGTCAAAAGCAATAGACCTACTAAATACCGCTTCTTTAGACTCTTTAGGTAAACCCCATTTCGTTTTAGCACAAAGTAATACATACAAAACTCTATAGCAAATGAGATTAGATAGGCTGTAAGCTGCCACCATTCTATGGTTTCGGTGCGAGCGTATTTTCCAGTCAATATGCGAAGAATGTTTAGTGAATAAGTATCCATCATCCCCATGAACCATGTCAGTCCTAAGGTTATCAGTATGAGATTTGGTATTTTATATTCAAATAACAATAGCATTGCCACTACACTACATAGCAAATAAAATATAAGAGAATCCCCGTATATATTCGCTATTATTCCTGATACTACACTTATTGCCACTGATGACGCTATGCACCATATCTTTTTTCTAAAATGAATCCTCCAGCAAAAGTGTATAAGAAATATGTATATCAAATAATTTACCAAGCTATCTACTACAACAATCATAATTACCTCAAAATAATAGAGTGCTAGTCTAAAATAACCCTGCTAGCACTCTCAAAAATCTGTATCCCGTATAATATTAATATCTTTTTATCTGGTCATCCTCGTCTGTTGTTGATTTATCTATCAACCTAATCTCTACTTCGTAGGAATAATTATCATTTACTTTTACCATTATTCTATCGCCCACATGTTTACCACGTATTGCGGCTCCAAGTGGTGATTCTATGGAAATTAGCCCTTTAAGTGAGTTACCACGAATGCTTGTTACAAGCTTGTAGGTTTCCTCACAATCGTCCTCTGGAATGTATATCGTAACTGTGTTATTGATTCCTACTTCGTCATCGGCACTGCTATCATCTACTACCTCAGCAAACTTTAGCATCTTCTCTAAATAGCGAATACGGCTATCATTCATATTCTTGGCACGCTTTGCTTCGTGATACTCGAAGTTTTCGGATAAATCGCCCTGGGCTCTTGTCTCCTTTACCTCTTCAAGAAGCTTTGGGCGAAGCACCAGCTTACGCTCATCTATCTCTGCCTGAATCTTTTCTATATCACCTTTTGTAAGTCTTTCTCCCATTTGTGTTACCTCCATTTACAACTATTCTACTACAACTTGAGTTTTTCCCTTAGCCCAATCTGTTATTGGTCTTGCATCAGGTGCAAACAAATCCTTTGGAATATCCTGTGGGTCAAAAAATCTATGTTCAAGCACCTCGGAATCCTCATCTGAGATAGTTCCCGTGTACTTATTTGTCTTAAAAATCACTGCAAGTGAATAGACAACATCCTGGTTTGGATATGTAATCATCCTATCATCACCTGAGTACAGGCCAAACAGCTGAAGCTCCTTAACTTCTATACCAACCTCTTCCCTAAGTTCTCTTGCTGCAGCTTCCTTATATGTCTCCCCAAGCTCTAATGCGCCTCCCGGCACACACCACTGACCATTGTCGCTTCGCTTTTGTAATAGCACCTGGCCCTTTTCATTTTCCACTAACACGCCACAGCCTACAGTCATTATGGTATCGTGGCCAATCACTTTTCGTAAATCGCCTATATAGTTCATGTTTATGCCCTCTTTAACTTTTGTATTATAAACAACCTACGTACAATTCTAATGGTTTTAACTTTCTTTTTAAAGTCTTATCTTGACATCCCTATGTGATGCTGTTAACATACATTAGTCTAATTTTTTTAATCAATTCATTTCCTATCCTTAATATTAAGGAGTGATTTATATTACAAATTATTTAAATGTGCAATATCATTCTATTTCAGACAAAATCCATGATTTAGAAAATAGAATAAGTACTTTACCTGATGGGGATTTACTATTTAGGTCTAATGGAAAATATACCAAATTCTATCGACGCTTAAATAACAAAACTGATTATATTCCCTCTTCCGAAATTGTTCTTGCAAAGAATCTTGCTCATAAAAAGCTTATGCAATTAGAATTGGCTACTCTAAAAGAGCGACTATCTTCTATAGAACTCTTATTGAGCCATTCACCTGAAAATGAATATAATCTTTTTAAATACAAGTCAAATCCAAGGATTTGTGAGCTCTTAAACTTTGATAATAACAATCTTCCTGATAATAACTGGTCAAAGGAAAAATATAATACAAATCCTATTCATCCTGAACAGCTATCTTTTCCTTGTCCCTCTGGTAAAAAGGTACGTTCTAAATCAGAAGTATTTATTGATATGGTTCTTTCTGAAAATAATATTGCTTATCGCTATGAATGTGAATTGATAATAGGTAATAGAGCTTTCTATCCTGATTTCACCTTCAAGCATCCTATAACTGGAGAAGTTTTCTACTGGGAACACTTTGGTTTAATGGATAACGAAGACTACGCTTTGGCAGCCTTCAAAAAACTTAGGGTATATTATAGCTATGGCATTTTCCAAGGTAAAAACCTAATAACAACCTTTGAATCAAAGGCGAAACCATTTAGCTACAATGAGGCTGTGGCCGCCGTAAGTTTTCTACTAAATTAAATAGATATTGTTGGGCGGAGTAATCCTACGAGCCCAGTGATATCGTATCATCCGCCCAATTATTTCTTGAAAATCCTAGAATTTGGGCGGATTTTCTTTACGAAGCTTATAGAATCGTTTTGGCCGCCCACAAATTTGGCTATATCATGCTTTTTCTTGGGCGGATGTCTTCATCAAAGCTTATAATTACATTATTCTCCGCCCAAATAACCACTAAAGATGCTTCAACTTTGGGCGTGTCTACTCAGCAACACTAGCAAATACATTGACTCGCGCCCAAACTCCCCAAGCTAAACCTATATCACAAATCCCATCATAGCCATATATACAAATAAAATAAGGCGCCGCAACGTATGCGGCGCCATGATTTCACGGTTCTCTAGCAATACTAGAGCATTTATTCTTTTGGCTTTTGGGCGGCAGCGCCATGTCGCTGCTGGTACACCATATTCAGCATATCCTGCTGATACTTATCGTCATTGCTGAGGACCTTGAGTTTGTCTTTAACCTCTGTCTTTCGAGCACGTAAGGTCTCAAGCTCTTTCATGAGCTGTGCTTCCTCATCCTCAAACTTCTTCAATTGAATTTTTAATTCTTCAATATCTCGTTTTGTATCAGCATCGAGCATAGTATTACCTCCCCCGCCAAACATTATGGGCTCTAACAGCTACCCTTAATGATTTTGATGTATTTCTTGTCTAACTAGCGCTTTCTTTAGCGCAATCTCCGCTCTTAGCACATCAAGACCAACTTCTTTCTGTGCTAAACGATTCTTAGCTCTTTCTTCAGCCTTTTTAGCTCGCTCTACATCTATCTCGTCTGGCCACTCAGCAATCTCGGCAAGCAAAGTCACCTTATCTGGGAGGATCTCAGCGAGGCCCGCATGTACAGCTGCTTTTTTCACACCATCAGCCTCTGTGATAGTACAGATACCTGGCGCGATTACTGTGGTGAGTGGTATATGTTTTGGCAGAACGCCAATCTCACCACAGGCAGTATTAAATTCAACCATTGTAGCTTCTCCCTCGTAAAAGCTACGCTCTGGCGTGATGATTGATACCTTAAAGGTGTTATCTGCCATCTATGCCACCTCCTATTTGTTCTCATTCATCTTGGCACGAACCTCGTCGATTGTACCAGCGTTAAGGAAGTAGCTCTCTGGGATGTCATCATGCTTACCTTCTAGGATTTCCTTGAAGCCACGTACTGTCTCAGCGATTGGCACATACTTTCCTTCCAAGCCAGTGAACTGACCAGCAACGAAGAATGGCTGTGATAAGAATCTCTGAATCTTACGAGCACGGTTAACTACAAGCTTATCCTCTTCTGAAAGTTCATCCATACCAAGGATTGCGATGATATCCTGTAATTCCTTATATTTCTGAAGAATCTCCTGTACACCACGGGCAACCTCGAAGTGCTCCTGACCAACGATACGTGGGTCAAGGATACGAGATGTAGAACCAAGTGGGTCTACCGCTGGATAAATACCAAGCTCGGCGATAGAACGCTCAAGAACTGTAGTAGCATCCAAGTGTGCGAATGTTGTAGCTGGAGCTGGGTCAGTCAAATCGTCGGCAGGCACGTATACGGCCTGAACTGATGTGATTGAACCGTTCTTTGTAGATGTGATTCGCTCCTGAAGAGCGCCCATCTCTGTCTGAAGTGTTGGCTGATAACCAACGGCTGAAGGCATACGACCAAGTAAGGCCGAAACCTCTGAACCAGCCTGAGTAAAACGGAAGATGTTATCGATGAAAAGAAGCACGTCCTTTCCACCTTTATCTCTGAAGTACTCAGCCATTGTAAGTCCAGTAAGACCAACTCTCATTCTGGCTCCAGGTGGCTCGTTCATCTGACCGAAAACCATGCAGGTTTTGTCGATAACGCCTGACTCCTTCATTTCGTAGTAAAGGTCATTACCTTCACGAGTACGCTCACCTACACCTGTGAATACTGAATATCCACCGTGCTCAGTAGCGATGTTGTGGATAAGCTCCTGAATAAGTACGGTTTTACCTACACCGGCACCACCGAACAAACCAATCTTTCCACCTTTCTGATATGGGCAAAGAAGGTCAACGACCTTAATACCTGTCTCAAGCATTTCTGTTGATGTTGCCTGCTCCTCAAACGCAGGTGCTTTCCTATGGATAGGCATCTTGTCAACACCTGTAGGTGCTGGTTGCTCATCAATAGCTTCACCAAGTACGTTGAAAATACGACCAAGAGTAGCCTCGCCAACAGGAACCGAAATTGGTGCTCCTGTAGCAACTACGTCCATTCCACGTACTAATCCGTCTGTAGGACCCATGGCAATACAACGAACTGTATCGTCACCCAAATGCTGTGCAACCTCGACAACCAGTCTCTCACCGTTTGCTCTGGTAATTTCAAGAGCATCGTTGATTTCTGGAAGAGAATCCTCTCCAAACTTTACATCAAGTACCGCACCGATAATCTGAGTGATTTTACCAATATTATTTGCCATTTTTTCACTCCTATCCGCCTCTGCACCAGCGATAATCTCGGTCAATTCCTGAGTAATTGATCCCTGGCGGGCACGATTGTATTTTAATGATAGATCACTAATGATTTCCTCAGCGTTGTTTGTTGCTGAATCCATGGCCTGCATTCTGGCACCATTTTCTGAAGCAACAGCCTCAACTAATGCGCCATATACAAGTGATGTGACATATTTTGGAATGATTAGCTCTAAAGCCTCTTCTTCGTTTGGCTCAAAATTCATAAGAGCCTCTGCTGAAGTAGACTTTGCAGCCTCAACATCTGCCTCATCAACCTCTGCTGGAAGCAGCTTCATTAGCTTTGGAATCTGGCTAACTGTGTTTTTGAAGTGTGTATATACAAGATAAATCTGTCCTATATCACCACTTGCATAATCAGTTAGAACATCATTGCAGATGGCGATTGCATCTGCATAGGTTGGTGCCTCCATTACTGGAGAATAGTCCTTAACCACTTCGTATCCCTTGTGGGCAAGGCTCTCACCACCCTTGTGTCCTATAACATAAAGCTTTACATCAGAAGGATCCATGTCGCTGCCAGTAATCATCTTTACAATGTTTGAATTGTAACCACCTGCAAGACCACGGTTAGAAGTGATGACGATAACACCAATCTTTTTAGAACCGTTGTCTCTAAGGTATTTATTGTTTACTGTGCCAGCCTTTGCAAGCATTCCACAAATGGTGTTATACATTGCATTGAAGTAAGGTGTTGTCTGTTCTGCCTTACTTCTGGCCTTCTGTAGCTTTACCTTCATGGCCTTAGTGATCTGCTGAGTGCTACTAACACTCTGTTTTCTTCTTTTTATGTCTCTCATTGAGGCCATAACAGATCACCCTCCTTACTTGTAAGTCTTCTTACACTCCTCGATAGCCTTAATTAGCTTTTCTTCCATCTCGCCTTCAAGCACCTTTGTTGTGCGGATGCTTTCTGGAATCTCTGGATACTTTGTATCAACCAAATCAAACAATGCCTTTTCGAATTTAAGGACATCGGCTGTTGGAATGTCAAGCAAGTACTTCTTTGTTGCTGCGTAGATAATCATAATCTGATACTCTACTGGCATTGGTGCGTACTGTGGCTGCTTTAACATCTCTTTGATACGCTCACCTTGTGCAAGCTTTTCAGCTGTATCAGCATCAAGCTCTGAGCCGAACTGTGCGAAAGCTGCAAGCTCTCTGTACTGAGCAAGCTCTACACGGATAGGAGCTGCGATTTTCTTCATAGCCTTAATCTGAGCAGAACCACCTACACGGGATACTGAAAGACCTGCGTTAACGGCTGGTCTGAAACCTGCATTGAAGGCTTCTGTCTCTAGATAAATCTGACCATCTGTGATTGAGATAACATTTGTAGGGATATATGCTGATACATCGCCTGCCTGTGTCTCAATGATTGGAAGTGCGGTAAGTGAACCGCCGCCAAGCTTGTCTGAAAGTCTAGCTGCACGCTCAAGTAATCTTGAGTGTAAGTAGAAGACATCACCTGGGTAAGCTTCACGTCCTGGTGGACGACGAAGAAGTAATGAGAGTGTACGGTATGCAGTAGCATGCTTACTCAAATCATCATAGATGATAAGTACGTCCTCACCATTCTCCATCCACTCTTCACCGATAGCGCATCCTGAGTAAGGAGCGATATACTGAAGTGGTGCAAGCTCTGATGCTGTAGCTGCAACTACTGTTGTCCAGCTCATAGCACCGTATTC
>CACYLQ010000020.1 GCA_902775195.1 uncultured Pseudobutyrivibrio sp. | reverse complement strand
GATTTTGATATGATCGTGATCCCAGCCTAAAGACTCTGCGATTTTAGCCTGAGCAACCAAATGCTTGTACTCACCATGAACTGGAATTGAAAACTGTGGACGTACCAAAGAATAAATAAGCTTTATTTCTTCGGCGCAAGCATGTCCTGAAACATGAACATCCTGCATAACGATTTCAGCTCCACGCATAGTTAAATCGTTGATAACATTTGAAACTGCCTTCTCATTACCAGGGATTGGATGAGAAGAAAATACAATCATATCACCTGGCTTAATCTGAACCTTTTTGTGAGTTCCGTTAGCCATACGAGAAAGAGCTGCCATAGATTCACCCTGTGAACCAGTTGTAACAAGAACAACCTTTTCGTCTGGATATGACTTAAGTGATTCGATATCGATAAGTGTATTATCTGGAATATGTAAATATCCAAGCTTTGAAGCTGTCTCGATGGTGTTAACCATTGAACGGCCTTCTACACATACCTTACGACCATATTTGTCTGCAGAGTTAATAATCTGCTGAACTCTATCTACATTTGATGCAAATGTTGCGATAATGATACGGCTGCTATCGTTATCAGCGAAGATTGAATCGATAGTCTTACCAACAGTCTTTTCAGATGCTGTAAAACCAGGACGCTCTGCGTTTGTAGAATCACACATAAGAGCAAGTACGCCCTTCTTTCCGATTTCACCTAAACGCTGTAAATCGATTGGGTCACCATAAACTGGTGTATAATCAACCTTGAAATCGCCTGTGTGCACAATGATTCCTGCTGGAGAATAAATAGCAAGAGCTGCAGCATCCTGAATACTATGGTTAGTACGGATAAATTCAACTCTGAAATCTCCTGCATTAATATGTGTACCGTATTTAACAACCTTACGCTTAACCTTTGTAAGCATTTTGTGCTCTTCAAGCTTGTGCTCAATCAATCCGTTTGTAAGCTTTGTAGAATAGATTGGACAAACATTAAGCTCCTTAAATACATAAGGGATTGCACCAATATGGTCCTCGTGTCCATGAGTAATGAAGAATCCCTTAAGCTTATCCTGATTATCCTTAAGATATGTTATATCTGGAATAACCAGATCCACGCCCAACATATCATCCTCAGGAAAGGAAAGTCCGCAATCCACCACAATAATACTGTCTTTATATTCAAAGGCAGTAATATTCATGCCGATTTGCTCTAGACCTCCAAGTGGAATAATCTTTAGCCTTTCAGCTGTGTTTTCAGTTTTCTTTTTCAAAAAATAACCTCCTAATTTTAATTAATAATCCAAGTCGGCATCCTCACCAACTAACTCATCAAATAACTTTGCAACTGCTTCAAATTCAACGTCATCCTCTACGAATTCGTAGACACTCTCGTCTCCTTCTACAGAAACCTCTTTGAGGATAGATGCTTCAGCATCCTCGTCCTCATTGTCGTTATCGCATACTAATAAATACTTGTTGCCAGAAAGCATAGTTTCTTCTACAACAAATAACTTAATATCATTTCCATCTTCGCCTGGTAAAATAATTGGTTCCATATTAACTCCTATTATCCAAATAATCCTGTAAAATAATTGCTGCGGCAATTTGGTCTATATATTTCTTACGGTCTTTTTTAGCTACGCCTGATTCCTCAAGGATTTCATCGGCGTAGACTGTAGTAAGTCGTTCATCAACTAAGGTAATTGGAATGCTGACACGTTTTTCTAAAAGTTCCTTGAACTTAAGTGTGTCTTCGCATCTAAAGCCTTCGCTATCGTCCATATTTCTAGGGTATCCTAAAACGATAAGTTCAACACCGTATTCTTCACAGATATCCTTAATGCGAACTAAAGTGTGACGCAAAGCGCTGGCTCTTTCTCTAGTGATTGTTTCCAATTCCTGTGCAGTCAAAAGTAAAGGGTCACTAATTGCGACCCCTACTGTCTTTGTTCCATAATCAAGGCCGAGTATTCTACCACTCATTACTTACTCCAGCTCTCATTTTCTATGTATTCCTTAAGCATCTCTTCTACAAGCTCATCACGTTCAACCTTCATAATAAGGCTTCTTGCGTTATTATGACTAGTGATGTATGTAGGATCTCCAGACATGATGTATCCAACAATCTGATTTACAGGATTATAGCCCTTTTCTGATAAAGCGCTGTATACCTGCTCAATCACATCCTTAACACCAACTGGATTTTCCTTCTGAACTTTAAAATATTGAGTGTTACTTAAATCTGCCATATCTACCTCGTCTTTACTCAAACTTAGCCACGTTACAAGTTATTACTTTAATATTAATATAGAAACTAGTAAATTTCAACACGCAAGTGCTCATAATCTGGTGTAATTTCTGTTGCCTTCACCTTTAAGATAGTGTTAGATAAATCTTTATCATCGGCTTTGATCATGCATTTAATATATTCCTTCGAAAAGCCTACAAAATATTCTTCACCATCTATGGTTTGTCTTTCCTCAAAAAGAACATCAAGCTCTTTTCCTATGAAAGACATTCTATATTCTTTTGTTTTTTCTAATCCAAGAGAAATAAGCTTAGCACTTCTTTCCTTTTTAGCAGCGTTTGTAATCTGGCCTGGCATTTTTGCTGCTTTTGTTCCTGCTCTCTTTGAGTATGCAAAAACATGAAGCTCAGCAAATTTTATAAAATCAACATAGTTTAATGTAGTATCAAACTCTTCTTCAGTTTCACCTGGGAAGCCTACAATTATATCTGTTGTGATAGCTGGATTGTCGAAATACTTTCTAAGAATTTCAACACCCTTTGTATATTCTTCAATAGTATATTTTCTATTCATTCTTACAAGCACGCTGTCGCAGCCTGACTGAAGAGATAAATGAAAATGTGGGCACATCTTAGATAAAGCTGAAACTCTCTTCGCGAAATCCTCTGTAACAATCTGAGGCTCCAAAGAACCCATTCTGATTCTTTCAATACCATCTATGTTTTGAACCGCTTCAAGCAAATCTGCTAATCCAAATTCTGTTCCTGTACCAAATGAGCTAAGATGAATACCTGTGATTACAACCTCTTTATAACCTGCTTTTGCAAGACCTGTAACCTCATTTACAACATCATCGATTGCTCTACTTCTAATTCGTCCTCTGGCAAATGGAATAATGCAATAGCTACAGAACTGATTGCAACCATCCTGAACCTTAACGAATGCTCTGGTATGCTCTGAATCCTTTTCAATAAGCATATCCTCGTAATCAACGTTGCCATCATTTATATCAAAATAATCCAAAATAGGACCATCATTTTTATCAAGCTTATCAAAATATTCGTGAACCTTAATAACTAAGTCGTTCTTTTTGTTATTTCCAAGAATAATATCTGCGCCTAATTCATCAGCAATATCCTTGCCGAAATTTTGAACATAGCAGCCAGTAGCTACTACGCAGGCATCTGGATTAAGCTTTTTACATTTATGAATCATCTGGCGAGATTTTCTATCGGCAATATTCGTCACTGAGCATGTATTTATTACATAAACATCAGCTTCCTCATTAAAGTCCACTATAGTGAAGCCATCCTTTTTAAGAAGCTCTTCCATAGCCTCTGTTTCGTATGCATTAACCTTGCAGCCAAGGTTGTGTAAAGCAGCCTTTTTCATGTATTTAAAACCTTTCTATTAATCACTAAAAATATCGAAAAAACAAAGAGTTTGTTGACTTTTACATACCATTGCTTTAGTATTAAACCATACAAAATCTTTGGAGGAGGCAAGCAGAATGAAAACAGTTCAAATTTCTCTTAACTCAATTGACAAGGTAAAGTCATTTGTTAATACAATCAGTCAGTTCGACTATGATTTTGATCTTGTTAGCGGACGTTATGTAATCGATGCTAAGTCAATCATGGGTATTTTCTCACTTGATTTATCAAAGCCTATCGACCTTACAGTACACGCCGAGGGTGATGCAGAAGACGTAATGTCAACATTAAAGGATTACATCGTTTAATCTTTTATATCTAGTAAATATTTATGAGCTTTGCTTAATAGCAAAGCTCATATTTTTTTATCTTACCTTTATAATTTCTACACTATCTATTGCTGCCTGCATAAGCTCATCTATCTTCTCATCTAATAAATGCTCGTGCTTTTCAATAGCCTCAAGCTTTGGCTTTGTAACAGGATGCTTAGCTACGAATATAGTACAGCAATCCTCGTATGGTAAAATAGATGTCTCGTATGTATCAATCTTTTCTGAAATATCTACAATATCCTGCTTATCAAAAGCGATAAGTGGTCTGTAAACTGGAAGTGAGCAAACAGCATTTGTACAGTTAAGAGACTGCATTGTCTGGCTGGCTACCTGTCCAATTGATTCGCCTGTAACAAGTCCGATACAACCGTTTTGCTTAGCGAAATATTCAGCAAGACGCATCATGTAACGACGCATGATGATAGTAAGCTCCTCATGAGCACACTGCTGATAAATATATAACTGAATATCAGTAAAGTTTACAATATGTAAATCGATTGGTCCTGAGTACTTTGCAACAAGCTTTGCAAGGTCAACAACCTTCTGCTTAGCCTGCTCTGAAGTATAAGGTGGTGCATGGAAATATGTAGCTGAAAGTGTAACACCACGCTTTGAAATCATATAACCAGCAACTGGTGAATCAATACCACCTGAGAGAAGAAGCATTGCCTTACCAGCTGTACCAACAGGCATACCGTGTGGTCCTAGGATTTCTGTAGAATAAATAGCAATGTTCTCTCTTACCTCAACGTAAATGATTCTATCTGGATTATGTACATCTACGCTCATTTCTGGGAATGCATCAAGAAGTCTTGCACCAACCTCTGCAGCAACCTCCATAGATGTCATTGGATACTGCTTGTTAGCACGACGTCCAAATACCTTGAATGAGAAATTCTTATCCTCGAATTCTTCATCCACATACTTAACAACTGCCTCTGCAAGCTTATCAAAGCCTTCGTCAGGGACAACTACTGTAGGACAGATTGCGCTGATACCAAATACATGCTGTAAAGCATCTATTGCATCATCATAATCATACTCACCATCAACAGAAACAAAGATTCTTCCGCTCTGCTTCTTAACAACGAAATGCCCTTCAACTGAATCAAGGGCTCTTTTAATCTGACGTACTAATGCATCCTCAAACACATAACGGTTCTTACCTTTTACGCCGATTTCTGAATACTTAATCAAAAATGCCTGATATGTCATATTACCTTCCTTTAACTATAAAACCATCTTTGGTACTAAATCTTTAAGGGCTGCAATTGCTGCGTCTACCTCTTCAAAGGTATTCTCTGGGCAAAAGCTAAACCTTATTGTTCTCTCTAATAAATCCTTTTCAAGACCGATAGATTTAAGAGTCTCGCTGATAGCAGGCTTGTTTGAAGAACATGCTGAGCCTGCAGAAACAAAAATATCGTATCCGTCCTGTAAAGCGTTGAGCATAACCTGCGCTCTGGTTCTGTTGCCTTTAATAGAAACGCTGACAATCTGTGGTGCACTGTCCTCTCCAGTGTGACCGTTAACCTGAACACCTTCTATTGTTTCAATACCTTCTATTAATCTGGCTTTTAAAGCATACAAATGCTCTCTGTTGTTGTCAAGATTATCGTAGGCTTCCTTTGCGGCTACACCAAGGGCTGCAATAGCTGGAACATTTTCTGTACCAGAACGCATACCACTTTCGTGTCCTCCGCCTAAAATCTGAGGAACTACTCTAACCTTGTCTTTAATATATATAAATCCAGAACCCTTAGGTCCATGAATCTTATGTCCACTAACTGTAAGAATATCAATGCCAAGCTTCTTTGGAATAATTGTCATTTTTCCAAATGCCTGAATACAATCTGTATGGAAAATGATATCTGGATTTGCCTTCTTAACGATTTTGCAAGCCTCTGCTACTGGCTGAAGGCTTCCGATTTCGTTGTTTACCATCATCATTGATACTAAAATGGTATCTTCTCTTAATGCAGCTTTAAGCTCGTCTAAAGAGACAACTCCATATTCATCTGTACCAAGATAAGTTACCTCAAAGCCTTCCTTTTCAAGAGCCTTTACAGGATTAAGAACGCTGGCGTGTTCAATCTTTGTAGTGATGATGTGCTTGCCAAGACGCTTTTTAGCCTCTGCAGCTCCGCGGATGGCTAAGTTATTTCCTTCTGTACCGCCGCTGGTAAAATATATTTCCTTAGGCTGACATTTAAGGATTCCTGCAATTATTTCTCTAGATTCTTTAAGATAATCCTTACCTCTATATCCCATTTTATGAAGTGATGATGGATTACCAAAGTTTTCCTGCAAACATTCCTGCATTATTTTCATAGCACCATCAGAGCATCTGGTGGTAGCTGAATTATCAAAGTAAATCATTTAAACCTCACATTTAAGCATCAACATAGAAAGTGTACAAATAGCGGCAGTTTCAGTTCTAAGTATTCTTCTACCAAGAGAAATAATACTGCAGCTATCTTTTACTAAATCAATTTCAGACTGGTCAAAACCGCCCTCTGGCCCGATAAATACACCAATGCTTTGGCCCTGCTTTATGGAATCCAAAACATCAAAGGTATCCTTCATGCCATTTTTGCTTTCATATGGAAGTAGATTAATATCCAAACTTTTAGCATATTCGAAAGCTTCCTTGTAGGTCATGAAATCATGAACCTGAGGAATGATTGAACGCTTTGACTGCTTTGCTGCTGTAGCAGCCACAGTCTGATATCTTGTAAGCTTTGACTTTTTCTTTTTATCATCCAGCTTAACAATACAGTTTTTCATTTCAACTGGAATGATTTCATAAACACCAAGCTCAACACATTTTTCTATTATAGTTTCCATTTTGTCGCCCTTTGGCAAGGCCTGGAAAAGATAGATTTTGTTTGAAAGCTCAGTAGATGGTACCTCTTCTTTTACTGTAGCTATAAGCTCCTTGTCAGTAATATCACTAACTTCACATAGGAAATTAGAACCTGTAGCTGTGGAAACGCGTATTACTTCTCCACGCTTAAGGCGAACCACCCTAACAAGGTGATGCATATCATCACCTGTTATAACAAAGCTATTATCAATTGGATTATCATTTACAAATATCTGTTGCATAGCCTATTTACGAGCGGTGATGTTCACCCACTCTCCCTGATGATTAATTTCTACAATAGTAAGTCCTACAGCTTCAAGAGCTTCCTTAACCTCATTCTCCTTGAAATCAATGATTCCTGAAGAGATGAAATAAGCCCCCTTCTTAAGTGTAGGATATATAGCTGGTGCCATACCGATTATAATATCTGCAAGAATATTTGCAACTACTATATCGTATTTTTCGTAACCAACCTTATCCTGTAAATCCTTATCCTCTGTAAGATTTCCAACATAGAAATCTCCAGCTGATTTAGGAATACCATTTACCTCAAAGTTCTCATAGGTAGATTCGATACAATCTTCATCTATATCTGTTCCAACTAAATGGCATTTACCATCTAATAATTTGTTTGCGATGATAGAAAGAATACCGCTGCCACAACCAATATCTAAGATTTCATCACCAGCCTTAGCGTATTTCTTAAGCTGACGAATGCAAAGCTGAGTTGTTTCGTGCTTACCTGTACCAAAGCTAACTCCTGGGTCGATTTCAACAAAAATCTTACCCTTATCCTCTGGTGCGATTTCCTCCCATGTAGGCTTAATAAGGATATCATCAATATAGAAGGACTTGAAGAACTGCTTCCAGTTGTTAATCCAATCCTCCTGCTTTGTAACAGAAGTATCGATTGTGCCCTCTCCTATATCCATTGTCTCTTTGAGCTCTAAAAGACCTGCCTTAACCTGTGAAAGAAGAGATTCGTGGTCTTCATCATCTCCAAGATAAAAGCAAACCTTTGATGTGCCATCATCTGTTGGCAAATCTGGCTGTAGCTCTTTAAATTCTCCGCCCTGCTTCTCTCCAGAAACTGGTACGTTATTATCGATTTCTATTGAGACAATGCCACATTCCATAAGCATTGCGCTAACGAAATCCTCTGCATCTGTAGTTGTATTTATAGAATATTTAATCCAATTCATATTAACCTCAAAAAAGAACTGCCACGTAGGAATTTCCACCTATTGGCAGTTCGTAAAAATCTATTCACCTTGTTCTGCAACAATCTTTTCCTTAAGCTCCACGCATTTATCCTTGAGCTTTCGGGATGTGCTAGCTGATTGAATCAGTCTTGCAATGATTTTCATAGCTGCATCGTATTTTTTATAATATACCGACATATTTGCCAGCATAAATTCTACCGCCTCAGAAGCCATTCCACAATATGGTGGTGTCTCCTGAGAAATTGCTTTCATGAATCCTTCGTAAGCCTGTGCGTAGAAGCCATCGTATTCCTTTTGAAGCATTTCTACAACCTTTGGGTCAGCCTCTTTGTTGCCTTCTAATTCCTTAAGCTGTGCACGGCGAAGCCAGGCAATCTTAAGGCAAACATAAGCCTTTTCAGACATCTTTGCACGTTTTTTCATGGTGCAGATAAGGGCCAGCTTGAACTTTTCTACTGCATATTCGTATGAATAGGTATCAGCAAGCTCTTCCTTCTGTGGCTTAAAGCTAGGGCAAAACTCTGCTCTGATAAGCTTTACGCGGGCTGTATCAATCTTTGAAAAAGTTGTATCAAGGGCTGAATAACCACAATGTGGGCATGACATAAAGTCATATTTACATTTATCAACATGCTCATAATTAGGGCGCAAATCAAAGTCAGGCTCTAATCTTTTAAGCTTAGTGGCAAGCACAGCCTTGATAGGAAATTCCTTGTCACAAACTGGACAACGAACCTTCTTATCAATAATAAAATCCTTTTCCTGCTTCACTACAGGAGCTGCCTTTTGAGTGGCAGCGGCCTCTTTCTTTGGCTTTTCGTCAGCCAAAATGTCTAGCTCTCCATCAACGGAGAAACCAAATTTTTCCATTCCCGATAATAAATTCATGCTGCAATCCTTTTCTGTAGATCACTATTGATGAGTTATTAGTTATTTGTTGGTAATTTGAAAGAACTCTTTAAAGAAACAATTCTGTTAAATACTAATGCATCCTCTTTAGAATCCTTAGCATCTACGCAGAAAAATCCCTGTCTTACAAATTGGAAACTATCATAAGCCTTTGCGCCCTTTAATGAAGGCTCTACAAGGCAATCCTTAAGAACTGTAAGTGAATTTGGATTAAGATTCAAACTACCATCTTCATTATACACTCCTTTTTCCTCATCCACAATATTTTCGTAGAGACGGACCTCTGCCTTAAGAGCAGTTTTAGCTGCTACCCAGTGGATTGTTCCCTTTACCTTACGGCCATCTGGAGCATCTCCACCCTTTGTAGCTGGGTCGTATGTACAGTGGATGCATGTTACCTTGCCATTTTCATCTGTTTCGTATGATGTACATGTAACGAAGTATGCATTCATAAGACGAACTTCGTTTCCAGGATATAATCTGAAGTATTTCTTAGGTGGCTCAATCATGAAATCTTCTCTATCGATGTAGAGCTCCTTACCAAATGGAACCTGGCGGCTACCAAGCTCAGGGTTCTCAAGGTTATTAGGAGCATCAAGCCACTCAACATCATCGCTTTCATAGTTATCAATAACAAGCTTTACTGGATCAAGAACAGCCATTACACGGCCTCTGCTTGTCTTAAGGTCTTCTCTGATGCAATACTCAAGCATAGCATAGTCAGATGAAGAATTAGCCTTAGATACACCTGAAAGCTCAACAAACTTTCTGATAGATTCTGGTGTAAAGCCACGACGACGTAATGCTGCGATTGAAACAAGACGTGGGTCATCCCATCCATCTACAACTCCATCCTCAACAAGCTTTTTGATGTAACGCTTACCTGTAACAACGTTTGTAAGATACATCTTTGCAAACTCTATCTGACGTGGAGGATTAGCAAAGCCTGCTGCCTTAACTACCCAATCATAAAGAGGTCTATGATCCTCAAACTCTAGTGTACAAATAGAATGTGTAATATTTTCGAACGCATCCTCAAGTGGATGAGCAAAATCGTACATAGGATAAATACACCACTTATCACCTGTATTGTGATGTGTCATGTGAGCAACTCTGTAAAGAATTGGATCACGCATGTTGATGTTAGGTGATGCCATGTCAATCTTTGCACGAAGTGTATGACTTCCATCCTCGTACTTACCAGCCTTCATATCTTCGAACATCTGAAGGTTTTCTTCGATTGAACGATTTCTGTTTGGATCGTCCTTTCCTGGGTGCTCGAAATCACCTCTGTACTCTCTCATTTCTTCAGCTGAAAGATCTGAAACGTATGCTAAGCCCTTCTTAATAAGATCTACAGCAACTTCATACATTCTGTCAAAATAATTAGATGCGAAATAAAGATGATCGCCCCAATCGGCTCCAAGCCATTTAATATCAGCCTTTATTGAATCAACGAACTCAACCTTTTCCTTTGTAGGATTAGTGTCATCGAATCTCATGTGAAACTCGCCGTTGTATTTCTTAGCAAGACCATAATTTAAGATAATTGACTTAGCATGACCAATGTGCAAATAACCATTTGGCTCAGGTGGGAAACGTGTACATACATGATCGTATACGCCCTCCTTTAAATCCTTGTCAATTTCAAGTTCGATAAAATTTTTGCTAACTACTTCTTCACTCATTTTTATACAATCCCTTCGTGTTTCTATAGGCTTCTCCCTCTGGGAGAAGCTGTCAGCATAGCTGACTGATGAGGGTAGTCCCTCTTAAAATCTTAGCTTTAGTGTATGTGTGTATGTGTAAACAAATGGTCTGAGCAATATTCATAATTGCCATTACACTTGCTACAAAATCTGAATTCCAGCTCTGGATTGGTAATCTCTGTTCGTCCGCAAACGGCGCATCTGTGTCTGGCAATAGGTGTGCCATCTCTGTACTGAGTACGAGGTGGTGTAGCCTGTCGCTTAAACTCAGCACGTCTGTGAATGTCCTTTGGATTGAATCTACTCATATTTCTAGTCATCATAAAGAAGATAAAGAAATTAAGTAATGATGCGATGATTGGTACTGCAGCATAGAATGCCCCTGCAATAATAGCGTTAACTACTGAGTATCCAATAACCACTAAGTAAAAAATAGACATCCATTTCATCTTAATAGGAATGATGAAATATAACATAACCTGCATATCTGGAAAACAAGTAGAAAATGCAAGAAATATTGACAAATTAATGTAGTATGTACTGGTAGTGGCACCAATAATACCTACTGGTATAGCGCCTCCATAAAGTGCAAACACAACAAATGCACCAAGCACGGTAAACAGCATACCGCCAAAGATGTAAACATTAAATCTGAAGGCACCCCAGGTTTGTTCTAGCACAGAACCAAGCTGATAATAAAGCATAAACATAATCAGTGCCCAAATTATGCTTGTATCTGGTGGAATGATGACCCAAGATATGAGTCTCCAAACCTGTCCACGTAATATATAATAAGGCTCCAATGTAAGATAGTTAATGTATGGAATCCCTGTAAATCGTTGTCCAAACTGTAATAAATATCCGATAGCATAGCCTGCTAACAAATAAACAATAAGATTATTAATGGCGTATTTACCGAATTTCTTCTCTAATTTTTCTAGCAATTCGCAACCTCCCGATAAAAATGCACATAAATATAGACTTTAAAGATTATAAACCTTTAAAGCCTATGTTAGCAACTAATTTTACAAATATTTATTTAATATAAATTAGATTATAAGAAGTGTGCTCTAAGCTCATCAGCAGAAACAGGTGATAAGTATGCTGGAGCGATATCAAATACTGTTTTAGCACCTGTCACGCCCTCTTTGTTAAGGCGGTCAATTGCTCTTGCATAAGCTGTAAGAACTGCACCTGTGAACTCTGGATTTGAGTCAAGATTTAAGCTGTATTCAATAACATGCTTATTTCCATCAAAGCCTGTTTCACCAGTATATATTACGCTTCCACCATGTGGTAAGCCACTGTGGTTCTTCTTGAGCTCTTCTTCTGAAATAAAGTTTACTGTTGTATCGTAATCAGAGAAATAGTTTGGCATTTCTTTGATTTCCTTTTCGATACGTGCCTTATCAGCGCCCTCTTCTACAACAACGTAGCACTCTCTAGTATGCTTTTCTCTAGTTGAAAGCTCTGGATTCTCACCATTTCTAACTCTTCTTAAAGCATCCTCTACTGGTACTGTGTACTGTCTTGCATCAACAACACCTTCAATACGACGGATTGCATCTGAGTGACCCTGGCTAACGCCCTTCCCCCAGAATGTATATGCCTGACCATCTGGTAAAATAGATGTAGCATAAAGACGGTTTAATGAGAACATTCCTGGATCCCATCCACATGAGATAAGACCGATTTTACCAGCAGCCTTTGAAGCATTATCTACGTTTGTATAGTGCTCTGGGATTCTTGCATGTGTATCAAATGAATCGATAACATTGTAAAGCTTAGCGTACTTTGGTGTCATCTCAGGTAAATCTGTTGCACTACCACCGCAGATAACAAGTACATCAATATCTTCCTTACCAGTATCCAAATCAGCTGTAGATTTAACTGTAGTATTAGTCTTTACTGTAACTGTTTTTGGATCTCTTCTTGTATAAATAGCAAGAAGCTCCATGTCATCGCTTTTTGTGACAGCAGCTTCAACACCACGTCCTAAATTGCCATAACCTAAAATTCCAACTTTAATCATGATGTTTTCCTCCAATTAAAAATCATTTCGTCACAATTATATATACGAATTTGATTTTATGCAATTAAAAAATCTTATAAAAATAATGCTAACAAAGTACTAATTCTACAATAAAAACTACACCGCAGCAGATGCAGGCAACTTTAAACAGGCTCAAATTAAACCATGCTGCAACGCTTCCTACTACCAGGGCAAGAATTCCTGATATTTTACTTTGAGTAGCATGAATGATAGCAGGAAATGTCATGACAGCCAGAGTGACATATGGAACATAATAAAGAAAAGACCTTATAAATCTATTTTTGATAGGCTTTCTAAATACTGTAACTGGCAAAACTCTGATAACCGTACTAACTATTGCCGCAACAAATATGTAAATATAAGGATTAGTCGTCATCTTCTACCTCCGGATGTGGGAATATAATAGCTGCGAGGGATGCTATTACTACAGTAAGAATAATGGTTTTTGTACCGCTTGATACCTTTGCAAATATAGCTGCTTCATTTGCAATATAGCTTAAAACAAAGCTTATTATGATAAGAACTCCTACAAGCTTATGTCGTCTTGCCTCTGGCATAATGCAGGCTAAAAACATTCCATATAAAGCAACAGACAAAGCGCTGACTAATCTTCCTGGTAAAATGCCTCCTGCTATAATTCCAGTAGCAGTTCCAGTGCACCAGCCAATAACTGCAACCAAAAATGCACCGTAGCAATATATTGGATTAATGTAGCCTGGCCTGTTTAAGGATATGGCAAATAGCTCGTCTGTCACATGAAAGCCTATTCCAATTCTATGAATCATAGGAGTATCTGGGTGAATTCGTTGACTTAATGCGGTAGACATAAGTAAATATCTGGCATTTACAATTAATGTCATAACCGCCATTTCTATATAGGATGCACCAATTCCAATCATTGAATATACCGCATACTCTCCTGCACTGGCATGATTAAGGAAGGAATTGATTATTCCAGCTATTGCTCCACAGCCCACCTGCTTTGCAAATATACCAAGTGAAAAAGATACTGCAAAATATCCAAGTCCTATTGGAAATCCGTCAACAGCGCCTGATAAAAAAGCTTTCTTTGTGTATTTTTCAATATTAAAGTTCATACAATGTATCCTTTTATTTCACTGAATTTTAAAACTTTCCCTTTCGCAATTGTGTAAAATAATAATTGTGATAATCAAAGGAGGAGTTTATGGAACCAGGGGTTTATAAAACTACAAAAAAAGATGGTAGTACCTATTATAGAGGTAACATTACATATAATGGAAAGCATATAAGCATTGGCAGCTTCTCTTCTGAAGCTGAATGTGCAAATGCCTACGACGAGGCCTGGGTAATTCTGAAAGATAAAAAGCTTTCCATACTTAACTGTCAATCCAAAATCCAAAATCTGGCTTTCGAAAAATGTGTTACCCTAATAAATTTAAGAGATAATCATATCTATATAAAAACACCAATTTATCTACAGAAAAACTATTTTTTATATTACCTGGATAAATCTACTGTTTTAAAATTCGATAATGACGATTTGTTCTACTATTCAAGTCATAAGATTCAAAATCGTGGAAATCATATGTTTGTTAGCGATTATGGCATGCAATACAACATTCTAAGCCGCTACGGAATCAAACCATACAGCATAAAAGGCAAAGACTATATGTTTGCTAATGGTGATGATACCGATTTCCGCTACTCTAACATCATAGTAGTAAATAAGTATCATGGAGTTTATAAAGAAACCAAAAAAGGGAAAACCGTCTATGCTGCTAAGATTCATTTAAATGGAGATTTTATTGTAGGAAGATATAATGATGAGGCTACTGCCGCAATCGCATATAACAAGGCTGTTGATTTATGTAAATCCAGAGGAATGACTAAGTCCTTCCCCGTTAACTACATCACCGAATACTCTCCAAGAGAATATGCTGATGTTTACACAGAAATCAAAATTTCATCTCATCTATATAAATTCTTCCGAAATAAAAACTTCCGTGACGCATAAAAAACGCCACCCGCTACTTTCAAATCCTGGAAGCTACGGGTGGCTCATTTTATTATCTTAGTTGTTTATAAACTTGTCTTCTTCGTTGTTCCAAGAATATAATTTACGGATTTCTTCTCCGACCTTCTCTGAAGGATGCTCAGATGCAAGCTTTCTCATAGCCTGGAAGTGAACCTGACGTCCTGCTGGAGACATATCAAGTAAGAATTCCTTAGCAAATGTACCATCCTGAATATCACTTAAGATCTGCTTCATAGCCTTCTTTGTATCCTCTGTGATAATCTTAGGTCCAGTAACGTAATCACCGTATTCTGCTGTATTAGAAATAGAATATCTCATTCCAGCAAAGCCTGACTGGTAAATGAGGTCAACGATAAGCTTCATTTCGTGGATACACTCAAAGTATGCATTTCTTGGATCGTAGCCTGCTTCAACAAGTGTCTCAAATCCAGCCTGCATAAGTGCACAAACACCACCGCAAAGAACTGCCTGCTCACCGAAGAGGTCTGTTTCTGTCTCTGTTCTAAATGTTGTCTCAAGAATACCAGCACGAGCACCACCGATACCAGCACCATAAGCAAGTGCAAGATCAAGAGCCTTACCTGTAGCATCCTGATATACAGCTACGAGACAAGGTGTTCCTTTGCCTGCCTGATACTCAGAACGTACTGTATGACCTGGAGCCTTTGGAGCAATCATAGTAACATCTACATCTGCTGGTGGCTTAATGCAACCAAAGTGAATGTTGAAACCATGAGCAAACATAAGCATGTTGCCTGCTTCAAGGTTTGGCTCAATGTCTTTCTTGTACATATCAGCCTGCTTCTCATCATTGATAAGAATCATGATGATATCAGCCTTCTTTGCTGCTTCTGCTGCTGTATAAACTGTAAGTCCCTGCTTTTCTGCCTTTGCCCATGATTTAGAGCCTTCATAAAGACCGATAATGACATCACATCCACTCTCCTTAAGGTTAAGAGCGTGTGCGTGACCCTGGCTACCATATCCGATAATAGCTATAGTCTTACCCTTCAATAATGAAAGATTACAATCTTCCTGATAAAAAATCCTTGCTTCCTGTGACATTCCTTTATCCTCCTATTGTAAATTTATATGTGTTTAAAGGATTACAACATCCTCTGAGCCACGTGTAAGTCCTGTAAGACCTGTACGAGCAAGCTCTAAGATATCATAATCTCCCAGCATATCTAAGAATGCTTCAAGCTTATCCTGGTTACCTGTAAGCTCAAGAATCATAGAATCATGTGTAACATCGACAACCTTACCATGGAAAATCTCTACAATAGTAAGAACATCCTGACGCTCATTGCTTCTTGCAGAAATCTTTACAAGCATAAGTTCTCTCTTAACAGATTGACCATGCTTTAAAACTTTAAGGTCAACAACCTCTGTAAGCTTTGAAACTTGTTTTTCAATCTGCTCCAAAATCATGTCATCCCCGTGTGTAACGATGGTAACACGAGTGTATCTAGGATCAGCAGTAACGCCCGCTGAAAAACTATCAATATTGTATCCTCTTCTTGAAAATAGACCGGAAATACGGCTAGTAAGACCTGGTGTGTTTTCTACTAAAATTGAAAGAACTTTTTTAGATTCCATAAATTAAACTCCTTTTGCACTTCACTACTGTGAAGCATGAAACTAAATAGAATTCTATCACAAACCAATTATATGTCAATATAAAAATATAATGATTATTTAAATATAATTACAAAAAAAATCAGCCCGTACTCTCATTTCTGAAAGTAGGGTTGATAATTAATAAAAATCAATAATATTTTCCATCATATGGGTTATATAGCCCCATTTGAATTGGTTGTCTTTTATCTTCGTAGCAAAGGGTAATATAAAAATCTCTAAACTCAAACCCCTGCTTAGTCCACATGGTTTTACCTTTTTCCTGGTCGCAATATTCGCTAAAATCAATCCACTGTAATACCTGCATAAGAGGTCTATCCATCATCTTACAGGTGGCTTCTTTAAAGGTCCACACTTCAGTAAATTTTTTATTAACCTCATGCTTTTTAAAGGATTCAAGGTACTCCAAATCAGATTTAGTAAAAAATCGTTCTACTAAATCCTTATCGTAAGGTCTGATGCGCTCAACATCAATACCTACTGGCTTATCTGAAATTGCTGCTACAGCGAAAAAATTAGAGTGAGAAATGCTAAAGTCTACATTCTTAGGCTGAATGAAAATCGGCTTTCCCTGTGATGTGGTGGAATAAACGTAAGGTCTTTGAATATGATTTTCCCAAAGCAGCTTTTCCAAAAGGTGAGCAGCACCAAGCCTTTCACATTTGCCCTTAAGAGTCTTAGCCTCATCAACATGTTCTCTTCTTTGAGGACTAATGAGGTTGTATACTTCATCAAATATGAATGGATTTTGTAGTGCTTCACAATTGTATGCCGCGGCTTTAATCATACGTTCCCCCTTATTTATTTAATATACAAAGTATACCATAGTAAAGTTGAGATATGATAAAATAATTATGAATTAATTTTGAACGTTTCTTGAGGGGTGAATTATGAAATTTTTGATTTTTGAGATGAAAACTGTTTGCTATAACTCTTATCTTTATTTTGGCGATGCCTTAGGACTTGCCTTGAAAAAGTTAGGCTGCGATGTGGAATATTTCAAGGTAGATGAACAAGCCTTAGATGATTTAGAACAGTTTATCGGCAAGCATTATGACGGACTAATCGATTTTAATTCTGACCTTCCAAGAGCTCTCATGGACGATGATTCTTTCTTTTTAGACCATGTAGATGCTCCTTTCATCGATGTTATTTTAGATCACCCTCTTTACCATCACGATTCCCTAAAAAACAAGCTTAATAATTTTCATGTAGTTTGCCTGGACTCTAATCACAAGGATTATATTCTAAAATACTACCCTCATATCAAATCTGTGACAGTTACACCTATGACTGGTGAGCTTGCATTCGGAAAAGACCAAATATCCTTTGATGATTTTGAGGATAGACCCTATGATATATTATTTTCCGGGACCTATACAGATCCTATCCGGATAGAAACCGCAATAAAAAAGCTTCCTGATTTTTTAGCTTCAAATGTAAAGGAGCTAATAGACATGATGCAATCCGACAGCAGGCTCACTATTGAAGCCGCTGTGGAGACCTTAGCCAAAAACGAAATATATGATTATATTAATTCTGATTTGCCACTGCATACCCAGACCTTTTATCTAGCCGATACCTATGTGCGATGTGTAAATAGAAAGAATCTAGTTTTAGCTTTAGATAAATGTGAACATAAGCTTGATTTATTTGGAGGACTTTGGGAAGAATTAGACCTAAAGCATGCAACAATACATAGAGAGATTCCATTCAATCTAACATTTACAGTTTTTTCTAAATCTAAACTATGTGTTAATATAATGCCAAATTTTAAAGCAGGCAGTCATGACCGAGTATTTTCAGCTCAGTTAAATGGTGCAGTATCACTTACAGACCCTACCACTTTGCTTAAAAAGGAATATAAGGATGGAGAAAACATCTTATTTTATGAGTTAGATGATATAGATGCTGTAACTGCTAAAACTGAT
>CACYLQ010000019.1 GCA_902775195.1 uncultured Pseudobutyrivibrio sp. | reverse complement strand
TAACATTTGTCATTTCTACATTGATGCCGTTTTCCACATAATTTAAAAGAACTCCGCAATCCACAGTGAAGGTATCGCCAGCGCTGGTGTTGTAGGTAATGTTGTCAATGTATGCGTTAGTGTAGTTTGAATTGCCATCACGTTTGATAGTAGCAGTAACTCGTTCGTTATCTGGAAGAGGGCTGAAAAGCTCTAATGTGCTAAGGTTTTTGCCGTAGATAGAAATGTAGGCACCCTTTGTTTTATAAGAAAGGTCGAACACAAGCTTTCTTGTGTGGTTAAATCTATCCAAAAAGATAGAGCATTTAATGTCGTGGTCAGGTGCGTCCATTCCAAGAAGCTGCCAGATGAAATCACCTTCACCTTCTGGAATTACGATGGCAAATTCCTCAGCCTTGGTTCCGTCTTCATCTACATATATTACGCCGGTTTTTTCGATATCAATGCTACGGACAAAGTTGTAGATGTTCTTTTTGTTACTATGAAACCATTCTCTATTAATATCGTTGTTAAGATTTGGAGCTTTAAGGAATAGATTCTCACCAGTATCAAAGCCAAAGGCAATATCCCCAAGCATAGGGGCAACAAGATATACGCTGCTGTCTTTAGCATAAAGGTCCATTTTGCCAACATTCAATACAAGAACATCCAAATCGGCCTTGCAGGAAAACTTTTTCTGCTCTGGTGAACGTTCGCCCTTGATACTACCGCTGATAGAATATGGGAAGCTCTTAAGCTGTTTAATATAGGCGCTTCCAGAATATCTAACATCAGCATTGGTGTAGTTTCGGAATAAATCCTTCAAATCAATATTGTAAGCTAAGTAGTCATCACTTTTAAGTGTGGACTCTGAGAAGTTGATAACAGAGGCAAGAACCCTGACAGATGGGTTAAAATCAAGCTCAGCCTTGATAAAAATAGCCACTGCAAAAATAATGATTAGTGTAATTCCAAGTTTTTTATTCATGATTCATTACTCTCCATAAGAGAGATTATAATAAATCTAAAGGTGTATCGGCAATAGACAATGCGATTGCTGTGTCCATCTCTAAAAGATGTTCTGTTGCTTCTGCTTCCTTAACAGCGATGGTTCCTTCTGCAAACTTTACGCAGGCTTTATGATATTTTTCGGTGTCACCACTAATCTTGTAAACCATCATATATAGCTGGGCTGCGTTAAGCTTCATGCGAACATCGTTTGATATTGTGGCAGTTGACTCTAAGCTGGTAGCCACAGCTTCAGCTCTTTCAAATTCATGCATTCCGCAGAAGGTTTCTATAAGAAGCTTTAAATCCTGAATATAATCCTGAATTGTAATTCTATTACTTTTTATAAATGTAACCAGTTCATCGATATGGTCGTAAACATACTGATTATCGCCTATACGATAATGCAGATTTGCATTTAAAACTGACAGGCTAAGGTCATGGTGATGCAAATCGTTTTTCTTGGCAATTTCTATTGCGCGCTTTAAAAATACTTCTGCGTCTGGATATCTATTAATATGTAAGTATGAGTAAGCTAAGTTCATGCAGGCAACCATATAAGAATGAGGCTCGTTAGGAAATTCAGTTCCGTGGTCCTCTAAATCCTGAAGAGCCATTTTTCCATAGTTGATGGCGCTATCGTAATCACCAAGAACCATGTATCTATCGCAGATTGCTGTATAGAAGAAATGCTTGGCACCTTGAATACCCTTTTTATCAATGTAGTTAAGGGCAGCAAGGCTTTTGTGGAGCATTTTGCTATCGTATCCAAGAATGCCATAGGCAATGGCAAGACCTCTGATGGTCCAAATGTATGACACATGGTCGTCCAATTCCTCGTAAATGGACAATGCCATGTTCAAATTGTCTATTGCTGGCTCCATGCTGTTAGCATGAATAAGCTCCATTCCTGTATCATAATATTCTCTTGCAATCTGTTCTGAACTAGCCATATCACACCTCCTGGTTTGTAGTTGGCCTGATGTTACTTCATACAGATTTAGTATATCATTTAATAGTAGTGATAATGTTTAAAATTCTGTGACAATTTTCGTAACTTGTTGTTTTAGGTGTTCTGAAATATTACAATAAATCTAAAGCTTAGAAAATGGGGAATTGATATGGAGAAAACAAGCAGATTTGTCTTTCAGATTATTATTACATGTGGATTGTTATTATACGGGTTTGTTGTAGCCCTTATGATTATAGGTGAGAATGTATTGCCTGACGAAAGAACCTATTCAGATTTTTCGTTGGCGGATTACAGCACAGACTGGCAGAGAGTAGCACCTGATGGCAGTTTGGTAGACATCCAATTGCCTGGTGAATATGAACTTACATCAAAACACAAGCTGGTAATTCAAAAGAAAATTACAGGGGTTTTTGCCAACAGATTGTTTGTCACATTCGATTCGGAAAAGCAGGATGTGGTGGCATTCATAGACGATAAGCTTGTGTATGAATACTCAACTGCTGATACAAGACTTTTTGGAAGTAACAGCCCAGGAGCATTGATGTTTGTTCCAGTTAGAGAGGATGACGAGGGGAAAACTCTTCGAATTGAATTTACTGGTAACAATAACTATTCAGGCGTGCTAGACACAGTCAAAATCGGAACACA
The DNA here is from genome assembly GCA_902775195.1 of uncultured Pseudobutyrivibrio sp. Lineage (GTDB taxonomy): Bacteria > Bacillota > Clostridia > Lachnospirales > Lachnospiraceae > Pseudobutyrivibrio. The sequence goes on along the minus strand of CACYLQ010000019.1, from coordinate 30,705 downwards.
GCTTGGTATAGTAAATGATTTGTTTGAAAGGGAGAAGCTTTCTTTATTCCTATCTTTAATGCTATTACTTCTTGGATTTATAGCATTTGTTATAGGAGTTATGGTAAAGCTTTCTTATAACAAGACACTGCCTTTATTCTATGCGGGATGGGGCGTAATGTGTGCAGGTCTATGGGCGTTAGCGGAATCATCTACCCGTCAGTTTATCGCACCAAACTTTTCATTAATTTCATATATTACTTATATTAGCTTGATGATGTTGCCTCTCATCATGTTAATGTATTTTGACAGAATTCAGGATTGCAGATACAGAATCTTCTATATGGTTGTAGAGGCGCTGGTTTTGTTTGTGGCTTACATCGGAATTATTCAGCAAGCCTTCAACAATACTGATTTAAGCGAGCTGCTTCCATTTGCTTTTATTGGAATTCTGCTTTCAGTTGCCATATTTGCAATTACATGTGTGTGTGATTTTATTCAAGGCTATATTAAAGAAATCATATCTGAAGTTGTGGGGGTTCTTGGTGCTGTAACTGCAGGTGTGATTCAGATTTATGAATACAGAAATCATCCTACAACCATGAATAGAATAATAATTCTTTTGGGACTATTATTCATGATAGTCATGTCTTATGTAAGAGCCCTTACCAATGTCCGTACAATGGAGCGAGACATGTATGCGGCAGTTCAGGCACAGGAGGCCAGCTCTGCATTCCTAAGTAGAATGTCTCACGAAATGCGTACACCAATCAACGCTATCATGGGCATGAACAAAATGATACTTAGGGAGAGCAAGGAAGAAAACATTCTTGAGTACGCCAGAGATGTTAATAGCGCAGGCAATTATCTTCTTAGCATCGTAAACGAGGTTTTAGATTTAGCAAAGGTTAATGCAGGCAAAATTGAAATCGTGGAAGAGGATTATGAGCTTCTTGATATGGTAAGAGAGTGCTACGCATTAGTCAGACCTAGAGCTAAAGCCAGCAGGCTTGCCTTCGAAGTTGATATGAGCGATGTCTTACCATCAGTTCTTCGAGGGGACAAGGAGCGAATTATTCAGGTTGTCACCAATCTTCTGACAAACGCTGTAAAGTATACACCAGAGGGTCGTATTACACTTTCAATCAATGGCAAGATTTTTGAAGGAAGACTTTTTCTTATCATACAGGTTAGCGATACAGGTATTGGTGTTGCCAAAGAAAACATCCCATATCTTTTCGATTCCTTTAGACGTGTTGGGGAATTCCAGAATAAAAGGATTGAGGGAACAGGACTGGGACTTACTATTACAAAGCAGCTGGTAGATTTGATGGACGGTTCTATCTCAGTTGAATCAGAGCTTGGAAAGGGCACAACCTTTACCGTAGTAATACCTCAGGAGATTCGTTCAATCGAGCCATGTGGCATTTTCTCTATGGGACCTAACGGTGATAGACGTATAGCCGATAGAAATGAAATCTTCGATTTAATCGGAAAGATTCTTGTTGTAGATGATGTGGCCATCAACCTTCGAGTATTTTCTATGCTACTAAGCAACACAGATATTACTGTAGATACAGCCATCAGTGGACTTGAAGCGATTGGGAAGATAAAAGATGAAAAATATGATATTATATTCATTGACCATTTGATGCCTGGCATGGATGGTGTGGAGCTAAAGGATATTTTAGATTCTCTTGAGGACAATCCTAACAAAGACACACCTCTTATCATGCAAACTGCTAATGCAGTAGTAGGCGCAAAGGAAGAATATCAACGCTTAGGCTTTACCGATTATATCGAAAAGCCTATCAAAGAAGAGGAACTACGTAGATTACTACGTAAGTACCTAATTTAAATAGGAGAATTGTTATGGCATTTAATCCAGCAGATTTATTAAGAGTAAGAAGTGCAGCAGCAAAATTTAATCAGAATCATCCAAAGCTGCTTCCATTTTTTGGCGCAGCCCGCACAAAGGCAATGACACCAGGGTCAATCATCGAAATCGCAGTTACCGACCCAAACGGTGAGAAGCTTGAGACAAACCTTCGTGTTCAGGAATCAGACATCGAGCTTATCAACCTATTAATGGAAATAGGAGCAAAACAATAAAAAAGCCTTCCCCTTGAGGGGAAGGTGGCCAAGGGCCGGATGAGGTGTGTATAAAAAGCACCTCATCCGTTTTTTTATTTAAATTCAAAGAACTTCGTGTCCAGTTCGGGGTAGGCACGCTTCATGGAAATTGGGATGCCACTGCGGTCTATGAAGCAGTGGGTGGTACGTGCTACGGCCCTGTCTTCTCCAGTAGCTTTATCGTAAATACGATAGGTAACCTCCATTTCATGCCCATCATAGGACAAAAGCTTTGTTTCTACCACAACAGTTTCGTCAAATTTAACTTCACTTCTGTATTCTATGGAGTGGGAAATCATTGGAGAACTAATCTCCATGTCTAACATCTGTTTAAATGAAAGACCCATCTGCTCCATCAAATTCATTCTGGCGTCTTCTATCCAATTAAGATAATTAGATGTGTGAATAACACCCTGCAAATCTGTCTCATGATATTTTGTGTGATGCTCAAAAGGGGTAATGGTAACCTGTTTTGGTGCACCAGCAACTTCAATTTCTTGTTTAGCCATAGTCTTACCTCCTGATGAAATTCTATCTTTATTATACCACTAATATTGAAGTGGGAAGCGTAAAGTGATAAAATATAACAAATTGATAATTTTTTAACGAGCGGAGGTTTATTATGGATTTTCAGGCTGAATACAAAAGCAAGCTTACAACAGCCGAAGAAGCTGTTAAGGTTGTAAAGAGCGGAGATTGGGTAGATTACGGTTGGTGTACAGGTACACCAGACGCGCTTGATAAGGCACTTGCAGCACGTACAGATGAGTTACGTGATGTTAAGGTTCGTGGTGGTATTTTAATGAAGCTTCCAGCTATCTTCGAAAGAGAAGATGCAGGTGAGCATTTCTGCTGGAACTCATGGCACATGGGTGGTATCGAGCGTAAGCTTATTGCGAAAGGCTGCTCATACTATGCACCTATCAGATACTCTGAGCTTCCTAGATACTATCGTGAGCACATCGAGCCAAACGATGTTCTTATGATTCAGACAACAACAATGGACAATCACGGATATTTTAACTTCGGTCCTAACGCATCACATCTTATGGCTGCAGTTGAAAAGTCTAAGCACATCATCGTAGAAGTTAACGAGAACATGCCTCGTTGTCTTGGCGGTTTTGAAGAAGGCATCCATATTTCAAAGGTTGATGCTATCGTAGAAGGCAGCAACCCAGCTATCTCAGAGATGGGCGCAGGCGGTGCTCCTACAGATGTAGATAAGGCAGTAGCTAAGCTTATCGTTGAGGAGATTCCAAACGGTGCATGCTTACAGCTTGGTATCGGCGGTATGCCTAACACAGTAGGTGCTATGATTGCAGATTCAGACCTTAAGGATCTTGGTGTTCATACAGAAATGTACGTTGATGCATTCGTAGACATTGCAAAGGCTGGTAAGATTAACGGTTCTAAGAAGAACATCGACAGATTCCGTCAGACATACGCTTTCGGTGCTGGTACAAAGAAGATGTACGATTACATGGATGAGAACCCAGAGCTTATGAGCGCACCTGTTGATTACACTAACGATATCCGTCAGATTTCAGCACTTGATAACTTCATCTCTATCAACAACGCTGTTGACGTAGATTTATATGGTCAGATTAATGCTGAGTCAGCTGGAATCAAGCACATTTCAGGAGCAGGCGGACAGCTTGACTTCGTACTTGGCGCTTATCTTTCAAATGGCGGTAAGAGCTTTGTATGTCTTTCATCTACATTCACAACAAAGGATGGCACAGTAAAGAGCCGTATCCGTCCTACACTTGCTGATGGTTCTATCGTTACAGATACACGTGCAAACACACATTATCTTGTTACAGAATATGGTAAGGTTTGCCTTAAGGGTCTTTCAGCTTGGGAGCGTGCAGAGGCTATTATCTCTATCGCTCACCCAGACTTCAGAGATGAGCTTATCGCAGAAGCAGAGAAGATGCACATCTGGAGAAAATCCAATAAGATATCATAGAGTGATTTTAATTAAATAGCTAGATTATTTATTTAGGGCTTTGCGACTGCAAGGCTCTTTTTAATTTATTTAGGAAATTACAATGTAATTCTTATAAAGAAAAACAAGCTGCCCTTGGAAGCTGTATCTAGCTATTGCCAGTTAAGGAAAATAGTGTTATATATAATGTTGAATTAATTTAGATAATTCTAAAATCAATAAAGGGGGATATGATGAAAAGAAGAGTTATCGCGATAATGCTTGGCATGGTATGTGCCTGCAGTATGGTAGGTTGTGGAGCGCCAAAGGAGGTTAGCATTGATAAATGTGATAAGGGAAATCCTATGGTAGCAGACAATCAGAATATCACTTATGGTGGTGACCCATCAGTGCTTGTTGATGGGGATACTGTGTATCTATACACAGGTCATGATGCTTCTACTGATGAAGAAGTAGGAAAGTCAATTTATAATATTCCAGAGTATCTTTGCTATTCATCAACAGATATGGTGAATTGGAAGGAAGAGGGAATAGTGATGTCTATGTCTGATGTGAAATGGGATAGTAATGACTCAAGCGCCTGGGCATCACAGGTAATGAAGCACACTGACCCTAGTGATGGTAAGGATAAATATTATCTTTACTACTGTAGCTGGGATAAGACAGGAAAGCAGTGCATAGGTGTTGCAGTTTCGGATTCTCCAACTGGTAAGTTTGAGGATATTGGGCAGCCACTTGTAAAGAGTACTGTAACTAAGCCTAATACCAGCACTTTCAATGATATTGATCCAACGGCCTGGATTGAGACAGATGAGGATGGTAAAGAGCACCGTTATCTTGCATGGGGAAATGGAATGTTTTTCGTGTGTGAGCTTAATGAAGATATGATTTCCATAACCGATGTAAATGGCGATGGCAAAATTACTAATGGTAAGGTGCCGGGTGAAGCTGACATTATTACCCGCACTGATGGCTTAGAAGCATATACTGAGGCACCTTGGATATATAGAAGAAGTGATGAAAAGGGAAATTACTATGGTGATTACTATCTTTTCTTTGCACATCAGTGGAGAGAGTGTATGGCTTATGCAACTACAGATGATTTGCTTGAAGGCAAATGGTCTAAGACTACTAAGATAATGGAGCCAACAGCCACCTCCAATACAAACCATATGGCGGTATTTGATTTTAAGGGAAAGACTTACTTTGTTTATCACAATGGTTCCCTTCCAGCAGGTAGTGGCTTTAGGAGAACAGCCTGTGTGGTAGAGCTTTCCTTTAATGAGAATGGTTCTATAGATATGTTTGAGGAAAGTGCAGCAGGTTTAGATGGAACCATTTCTCAGATTAAGACTACCGATGCTAAGAGTATTGTATGCCATGAACCATTTGTTAATTCTTCTGCTGATGCAGATTATCCATATAGCAATGTGAAAATATACTCCCAGGAGAAAGCTGATAATCCTAAGGATGGACAGTGGGTTATTCGTCCCGGTAAGGCGGATAGTGCCAATGATACTTATGTTTCTATAGAATCGGAAAACAAGCCAGGACTCTATATTAACGTAAATTCTGAGGGGAAAGTTACACTTTCTCAGGATACAAAGGCAAATGCTACTTCAGCAGCCAATCAGACATTTAAGACAGTTCAGGGCTTGTCTGATAAAAATGGGGTTTCCTTTGAAAGCGTAGCAATTCCAGGTAAGTACCTTACAGTGGAAAATGGTGTATTGGCTCTTTCAGAGGGTAAGGATAAGGAAAATGCTACATTTATTGTGGAAAACCAACAATATTAGGATTTCTTGGATTTAGTTATTAAAAGCTGTTTCACATTAGTGGAGCAGCTTTTTAGTTTAAATATAATTAAAATAATTATTGAAAACCTAAAACTAATTTGATATATTATTTCTAGACCGCTGATGATAATTTGAATATCAGAAGGTCAATACAGTTAATAAACTACCAGTCTGGTTTTACAGACAGCGTTCCCGAAAGGGGAAGGCTTAAGCATATATTAGGGGCTTGATGCTTAGGCGATAAGACAAATTAATGGGGGAAAGAACCATGAAGAAGTTTATTTCATGCGTTCTGGCTGTTTCTATGATGGGAAGTCTTGTGGCGTGTTCAGGCTCTGAATCTAAAAATTTTACAGTTAGCTATGACAACATTGCTACAGGCAATGTCTCTTCGGGCGTTTCTGTCCATGATCCATCCATATTAGAAGTAGACGGAACATATTACATATTCGGTTCTCACATGACAGCTGCTAAAAGTACCGATTTACTTAATTGGGAGACCATTGCAGATGGATATAAGAAAACAAATCCTGTTTATGGTCAGATTTATGATGTGGCTGACGATGCATTTAATTATGCAGGTTCGAAGGATAGTATTATCAAAACAGATGATGGTGGCACACATGTATGGGCACCAGATGTTATCTACAACAAAACAACAAAGCTTTATTACATGTATTATTGTTGCTCCAGCACCTTTAATGCATCTAATCTTTGCTTTGGTACAAGCACATCGCCAGAGGGACCATTTGAATGGCAGGGTTCACTTATCTATTCAGGCTTTACCAGCAAGAATGTTGAATCAACAGATGTGCTAGATTACGTAGACGCAGATTATGTGAAAAAGCATTACATTAAGGGTGGCGCCTATAACTATGAGGATTACCCAAACGCCATTGATCCAACAGTGTTCTATGACAAGGACGATAGGATGTGGATGGTTTACGGCTCATGGTCAGGTGGTATTTATCTGTTAGAGCTTGACCCTACAACTGGTCTTGTAATACATCCAAAAGCGGATGAAGCAAACAATGTGGATGCCTACTTTGGAAAGAAGCTTTTAGGTGGAGGTCATATTTCTATAGAAGGACCTTACATTATGTATGACGAGGCAACAGATTACTATTATCTGTTTGTTTCCTACGGTGGTCTTACCAGCAATGGTGGATACCAAATCAGAGTATTCCGTTCAAAGACAGTGGATGGAGAATACGTAGATATGAATGGATCTTACCCTACTAAGAGTGCCATGCACCAAAACTTTGGCCTAAAGCTTTCAGGTAACTACAAGCTTCCTAGCTTGGATAAAGCATACATGGCAACCGGTCATAATTCAGCTTTTATAGATGACGATGGCAAAATGTATGTAGTTTATCACACTAGATTTAATGATGGTACAGAAAATCATTCCCCAAGAGTTCATCAGATGCTAATGAATGAAGAAGGCTGGCCTTGCGATTTACCATATCAGACACAGGGGGAGACTGTTTCTGATTCAGGCTATAGCAAGGATGATGTGGTAGGAAGATACTATTTTATCAACCAAGGTACAGATATCTCTAATGAAATTGCAAATCCAAGAATCATCTATTTAAATGCAGATGGTTCGGTGGAAGGAGAAGAGGTATCAGGAACCTGGACTATGAAGGACAATACCTACTACATGCGCATTTCACTTTCCGACAAAGATTATAGTGGAGTCTTCTGCAAGATGAAGGATGAAGCAGGCACAGATGTGTTCACATTCTCAGCAGTAGGCAGCAATGAATCTGTTTGGGGAGTAAAATACGAATAGAAGGAGAGAAGTAATTAAAATGGACAATTTTTTTGAATACAACAAACCTTGGATTTTGCAGCGTGCTGATCCTTATGTTTACAAGCATACAAATGGCAAATATTACTTTACAGCTTCAGTGCCAGAATACGACAAAATAGTTTTAAGATGCAGCGGAAGTCTTGAGGGCTTAAAGGAAGCAAAGGAAATTGAAATCTGGCATAAGCATGAATCTGGTCCAATGTCTAAGCACATCTGGGCTCCAGAACTTCATTTCCTTTTTGGAAAATGGTATATTTATTATGCTGGTGGCGAGATGGAGGATATCTGGAAGATTCGTCCATACGTACTAGAATGTCAGGGCGACGACCCAATGCGTGACCCATGGATTGAAAAAGGTAAAATGACTAGAGCAGAAACAGATGAGTTCTCATTTGAGTCATTTTCACTTGATGCTACAGTTTTTGAAAATCATGGAAACTGGTATTACATTTGGGCAGAGAAGACTGGTGTAGGTAAGCAGATTTCTAATCTTTACATTGCCCGCATGAAAAATGGTTATACTCTTGAAACAGATCAGGTATTACTTACAACTCCTGATTATGACTGGGAGCGTCATGGCTTCTGGGTAAACGAAGGCCCATCAGTAATAAAGCATGGTGGCAAAATCTTTATGACATATTCAGCCAGCGATACAGGTGTGAACTATTGTATGGGGATGCTTACAGCAGATGAAGACAGCGATTTACTTGATCCATTATCATGGAAAAAGGAACGCTATCCAGTACTTAAGTCTTCAGAAGAGCATGTCGTATATGGACCAGGCCATAATTCATTTACTGTAGATGAGGATGGTAACGATATTCTTGTTTATCATGCCAGAACAGAAACAGAAATAGTAGGAGACCCACTTTACAATCCTAATCGCCATGCAATGCTTATGAAGTTTAAGTGGCAGGATGGAAGACCAGTATTTAGTTATGATTAATAATCGAGTTTGTACCAGATGTCTGCTTAGAGATATGATTGACGCAGACACATCTATGATAGAAAAATACAAGGCGGCTTTAAAGGCAGAAGATATAGTTAGCGATGAAGAATATGAAAGCCGCCTGGATATATGCAAGGGCTGCGATAAGTTAAACGAAGGCACATGCATGGCATGTGGCTGTTACGTTGAGCTTCGCGCCACTGCAAAGGTATCCCGTTGTCCTCGTAAAAAGTGGTAAAAAAATAGCCTTCCCCCTCTGGGGGAAGGTGGCTGCGTAGCAGACGGATGAGGGTTATCTCTACATACAGCCCTCATCAGTCACCTGCGGTGACAGCTTCCCCCAGAGGGGGAAGCCTATTTTATTTTATAGGACAGTAATTGATAGCTACACGGATATCCTGTCCATAGTTACCGAAGGTTTTACCAAAGAGTGTAACACCTCCAATATGTTCTGCATCATCCTCTACTGCAATTCTAAAATCAAGTGGAGCTCCCTGAGCAAGCTCTAAATCCTCGATTGTGATATCTGAAATCTGAAGACCATCAATAAATGTACCATGCTTGTTTATAACTAAAAGTTTAAGCAATCCGTATTGATTCCAGTTAGGTGGGAACCAATCTGGTGTAAACATTCCACGGATGTCACCACCAAAATCTCCAGGGCTGGTCCACATGCCAAGCTTTTTACCATTAAGAGAGAAGGTTATATCGCTAGGCCAGTTGTTATCGATGCCTGGTGCCTCAGATGAAATCTCAAAGGAAATAGATATCTGAGTGATTTTGTTGTTGCTAGGTATAAGGTTTGGAAGAGAGTATTCTACATAGCCCTTTGTGAACCAAAGTATATCAGCGTTGAAGTGGTCAGGATGACTAAAGTATCTGCTGTCATCGATTTCTCCAATAACTGACTGGCTGTTAGCCAATCCGCAAGTAGGGCAAATCTCATATTTAGAAAACTGTCCGACCTTAATATCTGTAGTAAATGCGTTTGTAAGCTCTTCTGGCTTTTCTATTTCTATAACGATTTTGTCTTGTATAACTGAACAAATCTTTGAATTGCCATGGCTGGCAGATTCATTTGATGTGGAAATAAGACCGCATTCTTCTAATTTTTTGATGTGACCTGTTAGAGCGCCGTTTGAAAGCTTTAATTCAGTAGCAAGCTGATTCATGCTCATATGGTCATTTTCTAATAGTATGTTTAAAATCTGGATTCGTACGTCAGAGCCTAAGGCTTTAAATAATTCAAGTCCATCATCCAGCGAAGTGATGTGAATCATTACACTGCTCCTTTTTAATTAATTCTAAAATATTATTCTTTAATTATAATTTTTCTCCAATATACTGTCAATAAAACTGTGACTTAACTGGCTAATTATTTTAGAAAAAAGTAAATTTATATGTCATGAAACAAGCAAAAGGTAAAAAATATTAAATTAATTGTTCAAAATACACAAAAATAATATGTCAAAATTGTGAATAATAAAAGAACATCCAAAATACTTTAGAAAAAACTAAAATATTTATTGACTTATCATAACAGGGATTTATAATAATTACATAATCGTTAATGAGTTTTACGAAAAGCAGTGAAATTGGCTTACAAGCCTCTGTCAATTTTACTACAAATTGAAGACTCTAAGCAATTATTAAATAATCAGTTCTTTAATTAAAAGGAGGAGAAGAATGAAGAAGAAATTGATTAGTGCTTTACTTTGCACATCAATGGCAGCTAGCTTATTTGTTGGCTGTGGCGGCGCAGCATCAGAAGGTGGGGTAGATCCAGATGCAGCAGCCGATGAGACAGCTGAAGAGTCAGCTGAGTCTGAAGTAGTAACAAATACTTTCGGTGATCCAAACGGAACACATCTTGAAATGTGGACATTCGTTGAGCTTCACGGTCAGCACTACGGTGTTATGGCAGAGGAGTGGAATAAGGAACACCCAGATAACACAATCGAAATTACATGTACAACATATCCTTATGGTGATATGCATACAAAGCTTCTTACAGCTCTTGAGGCTGGCACAGGTGCTCCAGATATCTGTGATGTAGAAGTTGGTCAGTTCCCTAACGTAGTTGAAGGTCTTGATCAGTGGCTTGTACCACTTAACGATTACGCTAAGGATTACCTTGATACAATGGTTCCTGCAAGAATGGAAACATATCAGGGTGAGGATGGAAACTACTACGGTGCTCCATACCACGTAGGTGCAACAGTAATGTATTATGGAAAGATTACGAAGCTCTTGGTAATGAATACCTTACAGCTTTAGGAGATGATACAAAGTACTTTACATCAGTTGATACAGGCGGAGTTGATTGGCTTTGGATTGCAATGGCTGAGTACGGTGATGACTGGACAGGCGGATTCGAAGGTCCAGCAAACGTTCAGCTTGATTCAGTTAAGGAAATGCTTTCAATGCAGCAGTCTTGGTTAAAGTCAGGATTTGCTGAGGTTTCTCCAGATGGTCACGTTGACCTTGAAGCTGGTTTCCAGAATATTATGGATAGAAACATTGTTTCATTCCCTAAGGCAATGTGGTATATGTCACGTTTCACAAACTACATGCCTGATGAAAAGGGCAACTGGTACATTGCTAAGTGTCCAGTATTCAAAGAGGGACAGAAGTGCTCAGTCGGTGTAGGTGGTACAGGTACAGTTGTAACACAGCAGTCTGCTAACAAGGAGCTTGCAGCAGAGTTCACATGCTGGGCTAAGATGTCAGAAGCTGGTGAGCAGCATATCTGGGATACACTTGGATTTGATGTATGTAACACAGCTCTTTGGGGTGATGAAGCATTCGCTCATGATGATAACAATCAGTACAACCAGTTCTTTATCAACTATCCATACGATGTATTAAGCGATATCGGAATGGACAACATTGGTAAGATTTCAGTTGTATCTATCAGCCCAACAATCAACGAGTATCTCTGCACAACAACACTTAATGAAGTGCTTGAAGATCCAGACTACTCAATCGATGATGCCCTTCAGGAGGCACAAGACGCTATAGACATGGAGCAGTAATATTAAGGGGTGCCTGCTTCGGCAGGCAGCCCTATTTTTAAAAATGGAGAAAGGTGCATTATGAAAATCAAGAACTTTTTATACTCTCAAAAGGTGGCACCATATGTATTTGTTTTACCTTTTATTTTAAGCTTTTTCATTTTCTGGGTTTACCCACTTATCACAGCTTTCACAATGAGTTTCCAGGATATTGGAGCAATTAAATCTGAGTGGATTGGTTTTGCTAACTATGCAAAGCTTCTTAAGGATAATGTATTCCATATTGCGGTATGGAACAGCGTTAAATACATGTTCTTTACATTAGTCCTTCTTATTCCATTCCCAATGCTTTTTGCTGTTCTTCTAGATAGCAATTTAGTAAAAGCTAAGGGCGTATGGAAGGCAATTCTTTACATGCCAGCTTTAACATCAGTAGTTATTTCTGGTACATTATTCCGCCTGATGTTTACAGAATATACAACAGGTCAGATGAACATGATTACAGCGGCTTTAGGCCTTGGAACATATAAATGGTTAAAAATGGGTTGGTCAGGTATGCTCGCCCTCTTAATCGTTGCCTGCTGGAGATGGACAGGTGTAAATATGCTCTATTTCCTTTCAGGTCTTAAATCAATCGATACTTCATTATATGAAGCAGCAGATATCGATGGTGCAACAAGCTGGCAGAAGTTTAAGTATGTAACACTTCCACTTCTTAAGCCTACAACAGTTTATGTTCTTACAATTTCAGTATACGCTGGTCTTGCAATGTTCCTTGAGTCATACATGTTATGGGCAGGAAATTCATCACCAAACAACATCGGTCTTACAATTGTAGGTTACTTATACAAGCGTGGTATTGAAAAGAACGATATGGGATACGCATGTGCAGTAGGTGTAGTACTTCTTGTAGTAGCTCTTATTATCAACTTTGCACAGCTTATCATGAACGGTACATTCAAGAAGGGAGAGGATTAATATGGCAAAGCAAAAGACTATGGCTAGCTCTCCTAAAAGAGTAGTAGGCACAGTACTTGGAACAGGATTTTTCGCTATCCTTTGTTTCATTATTATATTTCCTGTTTTCGCAGGTTTACTTGCATCATTCAGACCTGGTACAGAACTTATTCGTAGAGGACTTTCTGTAGATTTGAATGTAACTACAATGAATCTTAACAACTATAAATACTTATTCAGCGGAAATGCTGACAGTATTAAGTATTTTATGTGGTACAAGAATTCGTTATTAATTACCATTATTTCGGTAGCACTTACACTTATTATTTGCTATTTTGTTGCTTATGGATTAACAATGTATGAGTTCAGATTCAAGAATGCACTCTTTACAATCGTACTTGCAACTATGATGGTACCTTTTGAAATCCTTATGCTTCCATTATATAAGGAAATCATCGCACTTAAGCTTATTGATACTTATGTAGGTGTTATCATTATCGGACTTTGCTCCGCATCAACAATTTTCTTCTTTAGACAGTACCTTTCAGGGCTTCCAAAGGACTTGCTTGATGCAGCACGTATCGATGGATGTAGTGAATACGGTATCTCTGTAAGAATCATCCTTCCACTTGCAAAGCCAGCCTTTGCATCAATGGGTATTCTTAGTGCAATGGGTGCATGGAATGCTATTCTTTGGCCACTCCTTGTACTTAAGGGAGCAGAGAAGTTTACTCTTCCAATCGGACTTAATACACTTTTAACACCATACGGCAACAACTACGATGTACTTATCGCAGGTTCAATGTTCGGAATTTTACCAATCTTTATAATCTTCCTCATTTTCCAGAAGTACATTATCGATGGAATGACAGCAGGTGCCGTAAAAGGATAAGGAGAGAATATGGCAAAATTAGTAATCAACAATGAAAACAAGAAGAGCACAATTGCTCCAGAAATCTATGGACATTTTTCTGAGCACTTAGGACGCTGCATCTACGAAGGACTTTATGTTGGAGAAAACAGCGACATCCCTAATGTAAATGGTATGCGTACAGATGTAGTAGAAGCTCTTAAAGAAATGAAGGTACCAGTTCTTCGTTGGCCAGGTGGATGCTTCGCAGATGAGTATCACTGGATGGACGGAATTGGTCCAAAGGAAACTCGTAAGAAGATGATTAACACTCACTGGGGTGGTGTTGTAGAAGATAACAGCTTCGGAACTCATGAGTTCTTCGAGCTTTGTAAACAGCTTGGATGTAAGACATACGTAAATGCGAATTTAGGTTCAGGCACTGTTCGTGAAATGAGCGAATGGGTAGAGTATATGACATTCAATGGTGTTTCTCCAATGGCGGATCTTCGTAAGAAGAACGGTCACGAGGAGCCATGGGTAGTAGATTATATTGGTGTTGGTAACGAAAACTGGGGCTGCGGCGGAAATATGCGTCCTCAGCACTATGCAGATGAGTACAGACGTTATCAGACTTATGTAAGAAACTACAATGGTAACAAGCCTATCGCAAAAATAGCTTGTGGCGCAAACGTAGATGATTATCACTGGACAAAGGAAGTGCTTGATACTTGCTTCGACCACACACCAGCACAGTTCCACGGCTTTATGGATGGTCTTTCACTCCATTACTATACACTTCCTGAGACAGAGGACGACTGGAACTTCAAGGGAAGTGCTACAGATTTCACAGAGGAAGTATTCTACCAGACACTTAAGCGTAGCTACTTCATGGAAGAGCTTATCAACAAGCATGGTGCAATCATGGATCAGTATGACCCAGAAAAGAAGATTGGACTTATGATTGATGAGTGGGGAATCTGGACAGATGTAGAGCCAGGCACAAACCCAGGCTTCTTATATCAGCAGAACACAATGCGTGATGCACTTGTAGCTGGTATGAACCTTAACATTTTCAACAAGCATGCTGACAGAGTAAAGATGGCATGTATTGCACAGATGATCAATGTTCTTCAGTCTGTAATGCTTACAGATGGTGAGAAGATGATTAAGACACCTACTTACTATGTATTCAAAATGTTCCGTCACCACCAGGGCGCTACTCTTCTTGGCAGTGACTTACTTGAAAATGGTACAGTAGGAAGTGGTAAGAACGAGCTTCCAAAGGTATTCGAATCAGTATCTGAGGATGAGAACGGAGTTATCACAATCACACTTACAAACAACTCTCTTGAGGCTACAGAGGATGTAGAAATTCAGCTTACAAAGGACGGCGGTTCATATAATGTTTGCGAAGCTGTTTATGTTACAGGCTCAATGGCTGCACACAATACATTCGAGAACCCAGAGGTTGTTAAAGAACAGGAATTTAAGGATTACTCAAAGACAGCTGAAGGCATCAAGGTTACACTTCCTAAGTGCTCAGTTGTAAGTATCCGCTTAAACAAGTAAATTTCTTTTTCATAAATCCTTCCATATAATATATCACGATAAGCTGGTGAAGAAATTCACCAGCTTATTTGCCTGTTCCAAGTATTTGGGGAAAGGTTGCATTGAAATAGGTGTTTGGGGTATACTCAAACAGGTTATAGTATATAGAAAGAATAGGTAATATTATGGGAGAATATGTTATCAGTTGTTGTTCTACTGTAGACACTACAGAGGAATATTTAAAAGAAAAAAATCTTGAATACATCTGCTTTCATTATTATTTAGATGATGTAGCATATACAGATGATTTGTTTAAATCAATATCTGCTAAGGATTTCTACCAGAAGATGGTAGATGGCGCCATGACAAGAACATCACAGGTTAATGCAGATGAATTTTCAGCTTACTTCAGAGGCTTCCTTGAAAAAGGATTAGATGTCCTTCATTTAACATTATCAAGTGGTATTTCAGGTGTTATTAATTCGGCACGTATTGCGGCAGAAGAGCTTTCAGAGGAGTTCCCTGATAGAAAGATAGTTGTTATCGACAGCTTAACAGCATCAGCAGGCTATGCTCTTTTAATGGATAAGCTTGCAACACTTCGTGATGAGGGAATGAGCTTTGACGAGCTTGTAGACTGGACTAATGAACATATCCAGAATCAAAACACATGGTTCTTTACAACAGACCTTACCTTCTTCATCAGAGGAGGAAGAATTTCAAAGGTTTCTGGTTGGTTTGGTACAGCCCTTAACATCTGCCCACTTCTTAACATTAATGACGAAGGAAAGCTTATTCCTAGACAGAAATGCCGTGGCAAAAAGATGGTTAAGAAGGCTTGTCTTGCAGCTATCAAGGAACGTGTTGAAAATGGTGCAGGTTATGACCAGAACATGTTCATAACTCACTCTGTTTGTTACGAGGATGCAAAAGAAGTAGCAGATATGTTAGAAGAAGCTTTCCCTAACATGAAGGAAAAGGTTCGTATTTTCGATATTGGTCCTACTATTGGTGCACATACTGGCCCTGGTACAGTTGCTATTGGATTCTGGGGTAACAAAAAGGAGAAATAAACCATGAAAGATAAGATTAAAGAATTTAGACTAAACATTACAATCCCTGCAATATTCACTGTTATTGTTGGGGCGTTACTTCTGATTTATCCAGTGGAGAGTCTTGCTACAATTAGCAAAGTAATTGCAATAATAATTATTTTGTCTGGAATCTTTATTGTTATTAATCAGGTATTTGAACGAGGCTTTGATAATGGCCTTGGAATAGCTGTTGGCGTTATTGTTGCTATTGTTGGCGTATGGCTTTTTTATGATTCTGGTAAAATCATTAGCATCATTCCAATTGCTATTGGTGTGATTCTGGTGATTCACGGGGTGCAGGATTTAGGCCTGGCTATCGAAGCCACTCGTGCAAAAGCATCTGGCTTTTGGCTCAGCTTTATTCTTGCAGCTGTAAATATCCTCTTTGGAATAGTTTGCATCGGCGCTGCCTTTAAGGTAGTTAGTCTTGCAACACAGCTTATCGGTATCATGCTTATTTGGGATGGTATTACAGATTTTGGCATTGTCCATTCTGTTAGAAAAGCTACAGGCTCTGTAGTTGATGGAACTATTACCCGCGAGGAAGATATTTAAAATGAGACAGATGGAATTTAAAATGGAACGCACAGGTCTGCTAGAGGTAGGAGACGTGCTTCCAGTTACAGAATATGCACTTTCTAATTCTTACTATTATGTATTAGGGAGATCCTATGCCATGTCCGCTAATTATACTACCTTGGAAAGAGTTAAAACCCAAAACGGTAAGACAACAGCAAAGGTTGTGGACATCAAGGAAACCCCGAAGGGATTCTATGTAACAGTTGAATACGAAGATTCTTGAGGAGAAATATGAACAATCAATCACAAAACGCAATCGACATTGTACTGGCGGAAAGCTTAAAGGACCTGGCCACAGTTAAGCCGATTGATAAGATTACAATAAAAGAAATAACAGATAAAGCGGGAGTGATTAGACCTACATTTTATAATCATTTCCAAGATAAATACGAGTTGCTGGAATGGATTACGGTAAATGAATTGTTTGCACCAGTTGACCCACTTCTTTCAAACGGAATGTTGAAGGAGGGAGTTACATTTATTCTTACAACAATGGAGCGTGAGAAGGAGTTTTACAAGAGAGTGGCAGCCCTTGAGGGACAGAACTCCTTTAACGAAATTTACAACAGATGCGTTGCTAAAGCAGTACTTAAATACATCGATGTTGAAAGACTTGCAGCAATGGTTGATTATAAATGGCTTAAGAAAGAACTTGTAGCAGACTTTTTAGCGCATTCCATAAGCTGGGTAACTATTCAGTGGATTAAGCGAGGCATGAATGTGCCTGTTGAAGAACTGGCAGATGTTTACATCAAAATCTTCAGAAGTCCTATCATGGAAGTTATCACTAATGAAAAGCAATAATACAAATTTGAATTAATGTAGCTTTTAATAGAACATGGCTTCATATTTGAATATTTCAAGTAGATAGGTATTGAGCTATTATTATTTAGCAAAGTGTAAAAGAATGGAGTAAATATAAGTATGACTTGGTTGGAAAACCTGCTAATTATAGCGGGTATATTATTAGATGTTTTTGCAGCTATGGAAATACAGGGGGCAATGATTGCTAAGCTTAAAAAGAGAACAATAGTGGTTGCCAGTGCAGTTGTTGCAGCATCAGAATTGGTTTTTTATTTTGGCGGATATGTAATCTGCAGATTGTTAGCAGTCAATGGATATATTGTTAACCCGGTTAAGCAAGGTGAGGTACTGGCTGTTATCGTTCTTGCGCTTCTTGGAATTAGACTTATATTAAAGGCGTTAAAGAGAGAATTTATTCAGGAAAGACGTAGAGAAGCATTAATCGTATTTGATTATATTAGAATCGTTATTGTTTCTAGCTTTTATACAGCTGCAGCCGGCTGTGCCTGCGGACTTGTTGGAAGTACAGTTTGGCAGATAATTGCACTTTTCCTTGCAATATCAGTACTTGTTGTATTAGGTGGTTTATACACAGGCATGCACTTTGGCTTCGAAAAGAAGACCATAGCTTATGTAGCAGGTGCATTATTACTCTGGGCTGCAGGTATCGAAATTCTCCTCAGCAGAGTCGTTGATATTATTTAAAATAGAATTTTTTAACAGTAGGGTACTGTTTGAAATGCGCTCACGAAGGAAGCTCAGCTTTTCTGTCTGTGAGCGTTTTTTATATTGGTCGGCAAGCATGATGTAGGATTCGCTGATGTCAGTGCCAACACCTACAGCAAATTCCAACACATTAACTACATCATCATCTTTTCCTGCTTCAAGAAGAGCTTTTGCGTAAGCGTTTAAAAGAACGCATACTCTATCAAAATCTTCCCCAATCTGGCTCATTGTTTCAAAATTAGGAACACCATAGGTAAGTTTCAAATCGGTGTTTGAAACTCCAGAAAGATTTAAAAGCCTGTGGGTAGACAATTCTTCTAATTCTTTTTCAATTTCAATAACTTTTTCATCATTACTAAAATTTAATGGAAATTTCTCTATTGGAATGGTAATATATCTTAGGTTAGATATATCCTTTGCAGGGGTAACATTAGCGGCTTTTTCTTTAGCCCAGAATTCATCTTCGCGCTTTTGCTGCTTAGCATCTAAGCTTTTTATTCTGAATGTTAGCCAAATAAGGAATAATAAGAAAAATGGTAAAATTGGAAAGCCCATGGGTTTCTCCTTTATTATGTGAGGTATATTTATGAAAAGAAGTAAAAAACATCAGCTTATAGCTGGATTTATCTTGGTAGTTGTTGTAATATGCATGGTTTTCACTACATTTGCTGCAGCTCTAATTTAAGTTTATTTTAATAGATTAAGCATGTCAATAATTTGCCTTCAGACTTTAAAAGAGGGCTTTAAAAGGGCGGATGAGGTTATACTATGAAAAAACAATTTCTTTCATTAATTTTATCATTAACATTTACAGCTGGCATTTTTGCTCCAGCTACAGCATATGCTGAAGAGGTATCAGAGGAAACAGCAGTTTCTAACGAAGAACTAGCAAACGAAGAAGCAGAAACAGTTTCAGATGAAGACACAAGAGTTATTCCTGATGGAGTATCTATTGCAGGTACTGCTGTTGGAGGAATGACTGTTGCTGATGCCAAATCAGTAGTTAGCGATTATTTCGCACAATACGATAATGTTAAATTCACATTATCAGCTAACGGCCAGGAAATCGATGCCACAGGAAAAGATATTTGCATCGGCGCTAAGAATAGCGATGTTGTTTCAAAGGCAGCTACATACGGAAGCTACGGCAACATGGCAGAGCGTTTCAAGGCCAACAAGGACTTAGAAGAAGGAAGAGGCAAGAACTTTACACTTACACTTGGTGTAGACAGAAATGCCCTTACAACATATTTATCATCAGCATCTTCAAAGGTTAACGATGAAGCCAGTGACGATTATCTCACAAGAGAAAATGGTGAATTCGTATTCCACGAAGGAACAGCAGGCGTTGTAGTTCAGATAGATGAATCAGTTGCTATTATTGCAGACTACATCGAAAATCAGTGGAACAAAGAAAATGCTTCTATCGAGCTTGCCACTGTTGTTAAGGAACCTAGAGGAAGCAAGGAAGAGCTTGCTGAAATAAAGGATTTATTAGGAAGCTTTAACACAGACTATAGCTCATCATCTGCAGCCAGAAAAAATAACGTAGCTAATGGCGTTGGTTTCATTAACGGAACTATCCTTTATCCTGGAGATGAGTTTTCAGTATTAAATACAATCACTCCATTCTCAGCAGAAAATGGATATATGCTTGCAGGCTCTTACGAAAACGGAACTACAGTTGAAACATACGGCGGTGGTATCTGCCAGGTATCTACAACTCTTTACGGAGCATGCAGAGAAGCAGAGCTTGGAATAGTTACACGTTCATGTCATTCCATGATTGTTACTTATGTTCCACCATCACAGGATGCAGCTATTGCTGAATCCGGCGGTAAGGACTTCCAGATTAAGAATAACAAGAACTATCCTATATATATCGAAGGCTATTGCGACGGAAACAAGGCATACTTTAACATCTATGGTAAGGAAGAGGACGACAAGTCTCATAGTGTTAAATACGAAACAGAAATCACTGGCGTAACAGTTCAAAATACTCAGTGGGTTGCAGACCCTAACGTACCACTTGGTAAGATGACAACAACTGTTAGCGGTCATACAGGATACACCGCTAAGCTTTGGAAGGTTGTTTACGAAAATGGTGAGGAAGTAAGCCGAGAGGTTTATAATAACAGCAAATACAATCCATCTAACAGAATGGTCACAGTAGGTATTGCTTCAGAGGACCCAAATCTTTCATATGCAATGCTTCAGGCAGTTAACACTCAGGACGTAACAACTATTGCAAATGCAATTGCAACCTACGCTCCAGGAGTAGCCAACTCTACACCATTTGTAATCACACCTAAATACAAGATTACAAATCCACCAGAGGATGCAAACGCTACACAGGCAACACCTGCACCAGCGACAACACCTGCACCAGCGACAACACCTGCACCAGCGACAACACCTGTACCAGATGCTACTGCACAGCCTGCAACACCTACACCTGATGCAGCCGCACCTACAGCACCAGCAGAGACACCAGCTAACTAGTTTTTAGGATTTAATTATGGAAATCGGAAAATTAAAAGAAAGCGTTCTTAAGCGCTCAGTTATAAAACAATTACATGTAAAGAGACCTGAGGTAGGAAACGGACCTGGCATCGGCGAAGATTGCGCAACACTTCAGGTAGGTCCTGACGAAGAAATCGTCATGTCAACAGACCCTATCACAGGTACAGCTTCAGATATTGGAGAGCTTGCAGTTACTGTTTCAATCAACGATTTGGCCAGCGCTGGAGCAGAACCTATTGGAATTCTGCTTACAGTACTTCTTACACCTCGCATGAGAGAGGCAAAGCTTAAGGCCATAATGGAGCAGGTAGACAATGCTTGCAAGAGATACAATGTTCAGGTTATGGGCGGCCACACAGAGGTAACAGAGGCAGTTAATCAACCACTTATTTCAGTTACAGCTGTAGGTAAGGTTAAAAAGGGCTGCATGGTATCAACAGGCGGCGCTAAGCCTGATATGGATATCGTAATTACGAAGTGGATTGGCCTTGAAGGTACATCCATTATTGCAAAAGACCACGAAGAGGAACTGCTTACCAGATTACCTCAGGGGCTTATAGATACAGCTAAGGGCTTTGACCAGTACTTAAGCGTTCTCCCAGAAAGCCGCGTTGCAGTAGAGCATGGCGTAGCCGCTATGCATGACATTACAGAGGGCGGTATATTTGGAGCACTTTGGGAAATGGGAGAGGCATCAGGCGTTGGTATTGATGTTGATTTAAAAGCTATCCCTGTTAAACAGGAAACAATAGAGGTTTGTGAGTTCTTTGGAATCAATCCTTACGAGCTTATATCATCAGGTTCTATGTTGATAGCTACAAACGATGGCAACGGACTTGTTAGAAAGCTTGCGGACGCTGGGGTAGCCGCCGCGATTATCGGAAAGTCCAACTCATCAAACGACAAGCGCGTCATCAGCGGCGACGAGGTTCGCTTCCTAGAGCCACCAAAAGCAGACGCACTTTATTCAGTAGAACGAAACTAAGGCCAGAGAAAGATTAAGGGGTGAAGAAATGAGAGAGAAGATTTTAACTTATATTGAGCATAACAGTAAGATTGATTTAGAGGACTTGGCAATGATGCTTGGCTGCGACCAGGCTACAGTAGTGAACGAGCTGGAGGCTATGGAAAGCGAGCATATCATTTGCGGTTATCCTACTCTTATTAACTGGGAGAAGGCCAGCGTTGAAAAGGTATCAGCTCTTATTGAGGTGCGCGTTACACCTCAGCGTGGCATGGGATTTGATAAGGTTGCAGAGCGCATCTACAATTATCCTGAGGTAGATGCAGTTTATCTTATCTCAGGAAGCTATGATTTCATGGTTTCAATCGAAGGTCATACACTTAGAGAGGTTGCAGATTTTGTTTCTGCAAAGCTTTCTCCACTTGATTCAGTGCTTTCAACACAGACAAACTTCGTCCTTAAGAAATACAAGGATCACGGCATCATTATGGCGGAAAAGCACGTTGATGAGAGGGAGAAGGTGAGCCTATGAGAAACCCTTTAAATCAAACTATCGAAAAAATAAAGCCATCTGGTATCAGAAAGTTTTTTGATATTGTTGCAGAAATGCCAGATGCTATTTCACTTGGTGTAGGCGAACCTGATTTTGATACACCATGGAAGGTTAGAGACGAGGCTATCTATTCTTTGGAAAGAGGCCGCACCTTCTATACTTCTAACTCAGGCTTAAAGGAGCTTAGAGTAGAGATTGCAGATTTTTTAAAGCGTCACTATAATTTGGATTATAATCCACTTACAGAGATGCTTATGACAGTAGGTGGTTCTGAGGGTATCGATATTGCTCTTCGTGCCATGCTTGATGCAGGAGATGAGGTTCTTATTCCTCAGCCTTGCTATGTAAGCTACGAACCATGTACGATACTTGCTGGTGGTGTGCCAGTTCCAATCAACCTTAAGGAAGAAAATGAATTCAGACTTAAGCCAGAGGAATTAGAAGCAGCCATCACTGATAAAACAAAGATTTTAATCATGCCTTTCCCTAACAACCCTACAGGAGCTGTTATGGAAAAGGAAGATTTAGAGCCAATCGTAGAGCTTGTTAAAAAGTACGATTTGTTTGTACTTACAGATGAAATCTACGGAGAGCTTACATACACTGGCGAAGGACATGTTTCAATTGCCAGCTTCCCAGGTATGAAGGAGCGCACCATCTACATCAATGGCTTCTCAAAGAGTCATGCCATGACAGGATGGAGACTTGGATATGTTTGTGCACCAGAAATTATAGTAAAGCAGATGACAAAGATTCATCAGTTTGCTATCATGTGTGCACCTACTACCAGTCAGTATGCTGCAGTAACAGCTATCCGTGACTGCGATGAGGATGTTGCTCACATGCGAGAGGAATATAATGACAGACGTCGTTATCTCCTTAATCGCTTTAAGAAAATGGGAATCAAATGCTTCGAACCATATGGAGCCTTCTACATTTTCCCATCCATCACAGAATTTGGAATGACTTCAGAAGAATTCTGTACACGCCTCCTTCGTGAGAAAGAGGTTGCCGTGGTTCCAGGCACAGCCTTCGGCGAAAGCGGAGAGGGCAACGTACGTATTTCCTACGCATACTCCCTTGAAAGCCTAAAGCGCGCCATGGACCGCATCGAAGAATTTATTAATGAATTAAGAAAGTAAAAAGGCGTTATGTTAAATATTGTATTACATGAGCCTGAGATTCCTGCTAATACGGGGAATATTGGGCGAACATGCTGTGCTACAGGCACCAGGTTACATTTAATTGAGCCACTTGGCTTCGTACTTACAGACAAGACTGTAAAGCGAGCAGGTATGGATTACTGGGATAAGCTAGAGGTTTTCCGCTATGATGATTGGGAAGACTTCAAGGCAAAGAACCCAGATGCTAAGGTTTATATGGCTACCACAAAGGCCAAAAGAAAACATACAGATGTTCATTACGAACCAGACTGCTACATAATGTTTGGCAAGGAATCAGCAGGAATCCCTGAAGAAATCCTTGTTGATAATGAGGAGAATTGTGTTCGTATACCAATGGGACATGATATCAGATCCCTTAATTTATCAAATTCGGTTGCCGTAGTTTTATACGAGGCACTGAGACAAAACGACTTCCTCGATTTAGAGACCGAGGGTAATTTACATAGACTCAACTGGAAGGAATAGTGGGTACCAATGTCAATTATCAGATCTAAAGATTTAGTACATGAATATATAAGACGTGACGAAGAGGGCAATGTTGAAAGCATTCACACTGCCCTCGACCACGTTAATCTTAATGTAGAGCCAGGACAGTTTATATCCATTTTAGGACATAACGGTTCTGGTAAATCTACTTTCGCAAAGCATATTAATGCTCTGTTAACTCCATCGGAGGGCACTATTTGGGTAGATGAAATGAATACCTCTGATGACGAGTATACATTTGCAGTTCGTCAAACAGCCGGCATGGTTTTCCAAAACCCTGACAACCAAATAATTGCTTCTGTTGTAGATGAGGATGTGGCCTTCGGCCCAGAAAATATCGGCGTGCCAACTGAAGAAATCCTTGTTCGCGTGGACAAATCTCTTAAGATGGTTGGAATGCAAAAATACAGAAGTCATTCACCTAACAAGCTTTCAGGTGGTCAAAAGCAACGTGTTGCCATCGCAGGCGTTATGGCTATGGAGCCAAAGTGCATTATTTTGGATGAGCCAACAGCCATGCTTGACCCAGATGGAAGAGCAGACGTGCTTAGAGCAGTTCACACTCTTAACCGTGAAAAGGGAATTACAGTTATTCTCATTACACATTACATGGAAGAGGTTGTTGATTCCGATTATGTATTTGTAATGGAAAAGGGCAAGGTTTTCATGGAAGGCACCCCAAGAGAGATTTTCAAGGATGTTGAGCTTCTAAAGGAGCACAGCCTTGATGTGCCACAGGTTACACTGCTAGCACATGAGCTTAGAAAATCAGGTCTTCAGATTCCTGAATGTATCCTTACAAGAAAGGAACTGTTAGAGGCTCTTACAAAATTAAACTTACGCAAGCTAGCAGCAGGTCAGACATCAGTTGCATCAAAGCCAGAAGACAAAAAATCATTTGGTGACAATGTGCTTATTCTTGACCATGCATCATATAAATATTCACCAGGAACAGCCTACGAGGTTACAGCCTTAGACGATGTTAGCCTTTCAATAAAAGAGGGCGAGTTCATCGGTGTTATCGGCCACACAGGTAGTGGAAAGTCTACACTTGTTCAGCATTTGAACGGACTTATCAAAGCTACAGAAGGTCATATCTATTATCGTGGACAGGATATCTACGATAAGGAATTTGATATAAAGGATTTGCGTACTCAGGTTGGAATGGTATTTCAGTATCCTGAGCATCAGCTTTTTGAAACTACAGTATTCAAGGATGTTCAGTTCGGTCCTAAGAATCAGGGCTTGGATGAAAAGGAACAGATAAAGCGTGCTTACGAGGCACTTACTTTGGTTAAGCTTCCAGAGGAATTATATCTGGCATCTCCATTTGAGCTTTCAGGTGGACAGAAGCGTCGTGCAGCTATTGCCGGTGTTATCGCCATGAAGCCAGCAGTTCTTATTCTGGATGAGCCAACAGCAGGTCTTGACCCTAAGGGACGTGATGATATCTTAGGTCTTATCAAGGACATGCACGAAAAACGCGGCGATACAGTTATCCTTGTATCACATTCAATGGAGGATGTTGCTAACTACGTTGATAGAATCATTGTTATGGATGCAGGACATCCTGCATTTGATGGTACACCAAAGGAAGTTTTCGCTCACTACAAGGAGCTTGAGAAAATGGGACTTGCAGCTCCTCAGGTTACATACGTAATGAACGATTTAATAGATGCAGGCTTTGATGTAGATGCAACAGCAACTACAGTTACAGAGGCCAGAGATTCTATTCTAAAGGCGTTGAATTAATAGCAGATACCAGTTTTGGATTTGACTTAAAAAGGAATTTATAAATATGCTTAGAGAAATAACATTAGGACAATATTATCCAGCAAAGTCTATTCTCCACTCATTGGACCCTAGAGTGAAGCTGTTTTCCACATTAGTTTTCATTATCACTTTGTTTTCTGTGGATAATGTTGTTTTATTTGCAATAGTTTTAGTTACACTTTTTGGAATTATAAAAATGAGCCATGTGCCATTTTCTTTTATGGTTAAGGGTCTTAGGTCCATTGTGGTTTTATTGATAATCGCAGGCTTGTTCAATTTGTTTTTGACACCTGGTATCACCATCTTTTCATTTGGTTTTTTAACAATCAGTGATGTGGGACTTAAGAACGCAGTGCTTATGACTAGCCGTATGATTCTTCTTATCATCGGTACATCATTAATGACACTTACCACTACACCAAATCAGCTTACAGATGGTTTGGAGAAATCCTTAGGCTTTATGAAAAGGGCTAACGTTCCAGTTCATGAGATTTCAATGATGATGTCTATTGCCCTTAGATTTATACCAATCCTCATTGAGGAGACTGATAAAATCATGAAGGCCCAGATGGCAAGAGGTGCTGATTTTGAATCAGGCGGTCTTATCAAAAAGGCTAAAAACATGGTTCCACTTTTGGTTCCACTTTTCGTATCAGCCTTCAGACGTGCCAACGATTTGTCATACGCAATGGAAGCAAGATGTTACAATGGTGGTGAGGGCAGAACTAAGATGCGCCCACTTAAATACAGCTCACTTGACCAGAGAGCGTACATTTGTATAGTAGCATACATAATCATTTTTTATGCAGTAAAGGTAGTTTTATAATATGAGAGTAATGATAGTAGTGGCCTACGATGGGTCAAACTATAGCGGCTGGCAGATTCAGCCAAACGGAGTAACAATAGAACAGAAATTAAACGAGGCTCTTACAGATCTTTTGCAGGAGCCTATATCTATTATGGGCGCAAGCCGTACAGATGCAGGTGTGCATTCGCTTGGTAATGTAGCAGTATTTGATACTAATTCCAGAATGCCTGCTGATAAAATCAGCTTTGCACTTAATCAGCGCCTTCCAGATGATATTGTAGTTCAGTATTCATGCCAGGTTGAGGATGATTTCCATCCTAGATATGCAGCTTGCCGCAAGACATACGAATACAAGATTTTAAACCGCAAGATGCCAGACCCAACCAAGCGCAAGGACACATTTCATTACTATTACGACTTAGATGTAGATAAGATGAATGAAGCAGCGGCCTATCTTATAGGTCAGCATGATTTCACTTCATTTTCATCTGTAAAGGCACAGGTAAAATCCCGTGTTCGTACCATCTACACTGCAAAGGTGTACAAGGAGGATGACGTAATCCACATTCGCCTTACAGGAGATGGCTTCCTTTACAATATGGTTCGAATCATTGCAGGTACTCTTATCAAAGTAGGTGCCGGTGAAATGGAACCAATGTATATGCTTGAAATTTTCCGTGGTCGCAACCGCGAGCTTGCCGGCCCAACAGCCCCAGCCCACGGCCTTACCATGATAGGAATTGAATACGAGGAATAAAGCAGAGCTTCCGTGTTTCGGAAGCTTTTCTTTATATTTGAGATATTTTACATAAAGAACCTCATATGGATAGTGATATGGTATAATGGACATTAGGAGAGTTATGAATAAAAATAAGGGGAGAGAAAGGGAGAAAAGAAATGAAAAAAATGAGGGGGATAGTGGGGTTGATGGCCGCAGCAATTATTCTTGCTGGGGCTAATCCATCTGTGGCAAAGGCTGATAATCCGATTGTGCAAACAATCTATTCCACAGATCCCGCACCAATGGTGTACAAGGACACGCTGTATGTGTACACCGGACATGATGAGGACGGAGCCAAGTACTACGACATGAGAGACTGGCACTGCTACTCAACAAAGGACATGGTTAACTGGACAGACCATGGAACTGTTTGTTCACTTAACACCTTCAGCTGGGCAAAGTCTGATGCCTGGGCTGGCCAAGTCGTAGAACGAGGCGGCAAATTCTATTATTATGTTCCTGTCATTGCAAAACAGGGTGGCAATTCTATCGGAGTGGCTGTATCCGATAGTCCAACAGGCCCATTCAGGGATGCAATAGGACATCCACTTTGCCAGGGTTATGGCTTTATCGACCCAACAGTTTATGTGGATTCAAACGGACAGGCATATCTTTATTTTGGAAATCCCAATTTATGCTACGTAAAACTTAATCCAAACATGATTTCATATTCAGGTGGAATCAACAAGGTCAACACAACAACTCAAAGCTTTGGACCATACCCAGGACGTGCCAGTGCATACGAGGAGGGACCATGGTTCTACAAGAGAGGTAACCTTTATTACATGCTTTTCTCTGGTAATGGTATTCCAGAACACATCGCATATTCTACAAGTCCTACACCTACAGGCCCTTGGACCTATCGTGGTGTAATCATGCCTACAGAAGGCAGAAGCTTCACAAATCACTGTGGTGTTGTAGATTTTAAGGGACACTCATATTTCTTCTATCACAATGGAGCACTTCCAGGTGGTAGCGGATTTGCTCGTTCAGTAGCAGTGGAGGAGTTCAGGTACAATCCAGATGGAAGCTTCCCAACCATTAAGATGTCTACGTCTGGACCAAATCCAATAGCAACTCTTAACCCATATACAAGGGTAGAGGCAGAAACAATCTGCTTCTCAAGCGGTGTTAAGACAGAGGCTTGCGGGGAGGGTACGCAGAATGTAGCCTTCATCGAAAACAATGATTGGATTAAAGTAAGAAACGTTGATTTTGGCAAGGGTGCTAAGGCATTCGCAGCAAGAGTTGCATCACCAGTAGGCGGTGGAACAATTGAGCTTCACCTTGATTCACTTACAGGAAGAATTGTAGGTACAATCAAGGTTCCTAACACAGGCAACTGGCAGAAATATGTTACAGAATACTGTGATGTAAATAATGTTAGCGGACGCCACGATTTGTATTTTGCATTTAAGGGCAACGGCGGTTCGTTGATGAACTTTAACCATTGGCAGTTCTTCCCTGTTGAAGAAACACCTACTCCAGCACCTGCACCTAGCACAGAGAATGTTAATAACAACAGCACCGCTCACATTGATAATGGCTGGTACTATTTGAAGAATACAAATTCTCAGAGATATCTGGCTGTTGAGGGCGACAAGGCAGAAGCCGGTACAAACGTATGCATCTTCAGGGGAACAGGCGCTGATGGACAGAAGTGGTATGTTGAAAACACATCTGACGGATATATTACATTAAAGTCAGGCCTTGGAAACTTTATGCTTGATATTGCTTATGGCAAAAATGAAGATGGCGCAAACATCGGCATCTATCATGCATACGGAAATGAGGCACAGAAATATGTAGTAAAGAATACAAAGAAATCTGGAGTTTATACAATTGGTACCTTTGTTTCAAACGCTACAAAGTATATCGATGTATATGAACACAAGACCGCTGATGGAACCAACGTATGCCAGTGGAAGTATTATGGCAACCCAAATCAGGAATGGATATTTGAACCATGCCAGGGCCCAGCTTCAGCTGCCCAGACAGAAAATCCAACTGTTCAGCCAACACCAGCTCCAACACCTACACCATCTGTAAGCACAAAGGGGCTTGAGGCGACTGCTACAGTAAACAGCTGGGGCTCAGGCTATACAGCATCTGTAAAGGTTTCTAATTCTACTGGCCATCAGGTAAACGGATGGACTGCAAAAATCAAAAAAAACCAGGCAAAGATTGATTCAATCTGGAATGTAAATCTTAAGGAATCTGGCGACTATTGGCTTTAATGGAGTGGGCTCAGTTGATAATATTTCCATTGAAATTGAATAGTAAATGATGTTAAAATACCCTTGGTTACTTTGTGCACCAAGGGTATTTTTATTGCTTCAAAATACAATTTTCATGTTGACGTAATATGATTCCTATAGTACAATGTAACGGTTGATGTAGTAAGGAGACTTGTGTCCATTAGCCCGGAGACAGGTTTTACTATAACATTTCTTGTGGGTGCCCGGACATCACCGGCAGGAAGCTTTTTTACAGATTTATTTAAGGAGGAATTCTCATGAATACTTATATGCCAAACCCATCTCAGCTTGAGAGAAAATGGTATGTAGTTGATGCAGAAGGACAGACACTTGGTCGTCTTTGTGCAGAAGTTGCAAAGGTTTTAAGAGGTAAGAATAAGCCAGTCTTCACTCCACACGCTGATTGTGGTGACTATGTTATCGTAGTTAATGCAGAGAAGATTAAGGTTACAGGTAAGAAGCTTGATCAGAAGGTTTACTACCATCACTCAGATTACGTTGGTGGTATGAAGGAGACAACTCTTAAGGAAATGCTTAACACACATCCTGAGAGAGTTATCGAGCACGCTGTTAAGGGCATGCTTCCAAAGGGACCACTTGGTCGTCAGATGTACACAAAGCTTTTCGTTTACGCTGGACCAGATCACAAGCAGCAGGCACAGAAGCCAGAAGTGCTTACATTTTAATAGGAGGTAGATCATGGCTAAGAATACAACAAAGTATTATGGAACTGGTAGAAGAAAGTCTTCAGTTGCTAGAGTATATCTTGTACCTGGCACAGGTAAGATTACAATAAATAAGAGAGATATCGACGAGTACCTTGGTCTTGAGACATTAAAGGTAGTTGTTCGTCAGCCACTTGTAGCTACAGGTACTGTAGAGAAGTTTGACGTTATCGTTAACGTTAAGGGTGGCGGATACACTGGCCAGGCTGGTGCTATCAGACACGGTATTTCACGTGCACTCCTTGAGGTAGATGCTGAGTACAGACCTACACTTAAGGCAGCAGGATTCCTTACAAGAGATCCTCGTATGAAGGAGCGTAAGAAGTACGGTTTAAAGGCTGCACGTCGCGCACCTCAGTTCTCAAAGAGATAATCTTTCGAGATTCAAAAAGAATTTACAAACCTCAGAAACTCAGTGTTTCTGGGGTTTTTCTTTTATCTATAATTGTATTCA
>CACYLQ010000018.1 GCA_902775195.1 uncultured Pseudobutyrivibrio sp. | reverse complement strand
AACCAGACAAAAGAATCTTTAGATGAACTGGTTATGCTTCAGGCTAAGATACTAAAAAACGCTGCAAGGTATGTTAAGGCAGGTGGAACACTTTGCTACAGTACCTGCACAATAAACAAAGATGAAAACGAAAATCAGGTAGAAAACTTCTTAAGTTCACATAAGGAGTTTACAATTGAGACTATGGAACAGTTGTTACCTAATAAAGAACATGATGGATTTTTTATATGTGTAATGAAAAAGAACTAGTAGACATTAGGTCACTTAATTTAATAGAACTAACAGATTATATTACAAAGGATTTAGGTGAGCCTAAATTCAGATCAAAACAGCTTTATGAGTGGATGCATAAACATTTGGCCCTCAACTATGATGAGATGAAAAACATTCCTAATTCTCTCAAGGACAAGCTTAAGGCTAATTGTAATTACAGACCACTTAAGCAAATCGATTTGCAGGTTTCCAAAATCGACGGTACCAGAAAATATCTTTTTGAGCTGTTTGATGGGGAAATGGTAGAAAGCGTTTGGATGAGCTATAAGCATGGTAATTCTGTTTGCATCAGCTCACAGGTTGGCTGCAAAATGGGATGCCGATTCTGCGCATCAACACTTGATGGCTGGGTTAGAAATCTTACTCCAGCAGAAATGCTTGGACAGATTTAT
Organism: uncultured Pseudobutyrivibrio sp.; assembly: GCA_902775195.1. Taxonomy (GTDB): domain Bacteria; phylum Bacillota; class Clostridia; order Lachnospirales; family Lachnospiraceae; genus Pseudobutyrivibrio. The sequence continues at coordinate 44,159 of CACYLQ010000018.1, read as the reverse complement.
GCCATCCAAAGAGATACAGGCGAGCGCGTATCAAATGTTGTAGTTATGGGCACTGGGGAGCCAATGGATAACTATGATAATATCGTAAAATTTGTTAGACTATTATCTGATGAGAATGGACTAAACATTTCTCAGCGTAACATTACGGTTAGTACATGTGGAATCGTACCAAAGATTAAGCAGCTTGCAGATGAGGATTTAACAATCACTCTTGCCATTTCTCTTCACGCTCCTAATCAGGAGAAGAGAAAGGAGCTGATGCCAGTTGCAAACAAGTACGAGATACATGAGCTGATAGAAGCCTGCGAATATTACTTCAATAAAACAGGTAGAAGAATTACCTTTGAGTATTCGCTTGTTGCAGGTGTTAATGATAGAGATGTGGATGCAGAGGAATTGGGACAGCTGATAGGTCATTTGAACTGTCATGTTAACCTTATTCCAGTTAATCCAATCAAGGAAAGGGATTTTGAGTCACCTTCTATGGACAGGGCTTATTCATTCCAAAAAAAGATTGAAAAATATGTGAATAATGCTACTATTAGAAGGGAAATGGGTCGCGATATTGACGGGGCCTGTGGACAACTGAGAAAGCGACATGCAGACATGGACGCTTCGAAAGGGACTATTTAATGATAAGCTATGAAAAGACAGATGTCGGAATTAAGAGGCACGTCAATCAGGACTGCATCTTTGCTTCTGACAAACAGGTTGGTAAATTGCCAAATCTTTACATAGTCGCAGATGGTATGGGCGGTGAACTGGCAGGAGATTATGCTTCCGCTAAATGCGTCGAGATTATTGTAGACGAAATTAAAAATTCTACAGAGCTGGAGACAGTTAGAATTTTTGAAAAGGCAATTCAACTTGCAAACAATAAAATCTATACCGAATCGCAGTCGGATCCTTCAAAAGCAGGAATGGGTACCACTCTTGTTTTAGCAACTGTGTTTGATGGTCATTTATATGTAGCTAATGTTGGAGACAGCAGATTATATGTAGCTACAAAGGACAGATTAAAGCAAATTACAAAGGACCATTCAGTAGTTGCAGAATTAGTTCGCACAGGCGAATTAGATGCAATTGATGCTAAATACGATAAGCGTAAGAATATGATTACAAGGGCCATTGGAGCTGAAAGCTCTATAGCTGCCGATTATTTTGATGTGGCTATAAGTGGCAGTGAACACATTCTTATTTGTTCGGATGGATTAACTAATATGGTGGAGGATGAGGAAATCTTTTCTGTTATCACTTCAGACAACACCATAGTAAACCGTGGTAATAGATTAATAGAACTTGCTAACGCACATGGTGGCAAGGATAATGTATCAGTAATAATTATTGAATAGCTAAAAGGAGAATAAATGATTACACAAGGCGTATTTATTGCAGACAGATATGAAGTTATTGATAAAGTTGGCGCAGGCGGAATGTCAGATGTATACCGTGCCAAGGACCATATTTTAGGAAGAGAAGTTGCAATCAAAATCTTAAAGCAGGAGTTTTCAGAGGATGCAACCTTCGTAGCAAAGTTTAGAACAGAGGCTCAGTCGGCAGCAGGTCTTGAGCATCCAAACATCGTTAACATTTATGATGTAGGCTCTGAAAATGGAATGTATTTCATTGTAATGGAATATGTTGAGGGTATCACTCTTAAGACATACATTGAAAAGAAGGGCCAGCTTAATTTTAAAGAAGCAATCTCAATCGCAATTCAGGTGGGACGTGGTATTGAAGCAGCTCACCAGAAGGGCATTATTCATAGAGATATCAAACCACAGAACATTATCATTTCCACAGAAGGAAAGGTAAAGGTTACAGATTTCGGTATCGCAAGAGCAGCTAGCTCAAACACAATTCATGCTGATGTAATGGGCTCAGTTCATTATTCATCACCAGAGCAGGCTAGAAACGGATTCGTTGATGGTAAGAGTGATATTTACTCTCTTGGTATTGTAATGTACGAAATGGTTACAGGCCGTGTTCCTTTCGATGGAGATAACACAGTTGCCATTGCTATCCAGCATCTTCAGGAAGAAATGGTTGCACCTAGTGCATACGCACCTGACCTTCCTATTTCATTAGAGAAAATTATCCTTAAGGCTACAATGAAGTCTCCAGACAGAAGATATGGAACTATCTCTGACATGCTTATGGATTTAAAGAAGGCATTAGTTAGCCCTAATGAGGATTTCGTTGTTATTTCAGAATCTGAGCTTGGCCAGACAAAGGTTATGCCTCGTATCACTCCAGAGCAGGAGGATTCACTTACAAAGAAGGCTGCACAGGCACTTATCTTTGATGATGAGTACCAGGATGAAGAAGAGTACTACGATGATGACGAGTACTATGATGACGAATATTATGATGATGAATACTATGATGAAGACGAGGAAGAGGATGATGGTAAGATGGATAAAATCATCACAATCTCTGGAATCGTTGCAGGTATTGCAATCGTAGTTATCCTTGTTGCTATATTTGGCTCACGTGTTGGATTATTTAAGTTTGGTTCTAAGAAGGTAACAATGATTAATGTTGTTGGTACTCAGTACGAAGAGGCTAAGACACAGCTTACAGATTTAGGTCTTGAGGATGACAATATTTTAGTTTCTTACGAAGATAGTGATGATTATGAAGACGGCGTAGTTATGAGCCAGTCTACAAAAGAGGGCGATGAGTTCTCATTAAACGATACACTTAGACTTACAGTTGCTGGTGATGAGCAAACAAGCAGCGATTCAAGCTCATCAGATTCTAACGGACAGTCTGAATCAAAGGATAGCAGTAGTAGTTCAAGCTCTTCTTCAAACAAGAGCAACACAACTACACAGCAGACTCAGACTACTACTACAACTGAGAACAAGGCTACAGAAACAGATAGCAAGGCAACAGTTGCAGTACCTAGCGTAGTTGGTCTTACACAGGCAGAGGCAACAACTGTACTTGATGCCAAGAACATCGTTGTTACAAGCACATCAACAGATTACTCTGATACTGTTCCACAGGGTCAGGTTATCAGCCAGTCAATTGCTCCAGGTGAAATGGTTGCTGCAAATACAACAATCACACTTGTAATCAGCAAGGGAACAAAGGCTACAACATATAACTATACAATTGCTAACCCATTCGAGGGAGACTGCACATATTCAATCAATGAATTAAACAAGTCAGGTACTATTCCAAAGAGTGGTGCAATCAATATTTCTGATGTTACAAAGGCTCAGCTTACAGTTACTCTTACACCAGCTGAAGGAGTAGCAGGTGAACCACAGACTCAGACTGTACAAGGAACAGCCAATTAATCTATGACGGGAAAGATTATCAAAGGAATTGCAGGCTTCTATTATGTTTACGTTGTAGATTCAGGAATCTACGAATGTAAGGCAAAGGGAGCCTTCAGAAAAGAAAAAATAAAACCTTTAGTAGGAGATGACGTTGAAATAGACGTCATCTCTGAAGAAGAAAAAACGGGCAATGTAGTAAAGCTACTGCCTCGCAAGTCTGAACTTATCAGACCTGCTGTGGCAAACGTAGACCAAGCATTGCTCATTTTTGCTACTAAGAATCCTGAGCCTAATCTTAATCTTTTAGACAGGTTTTTATGCATGATGGAAGAGCAAGACCTTCCAATAGTAATATGCTTCAATAAGAAGGATATTGCCGATGAGGGCTTTGAGGATAGGATGCGAGCTACCTATGAGAGAGCTGGTTATAAGGTTATCTTTTGCTCTGCAAAACAGGATTCAGGAATTGATATAATAAGAGAGGTATTGCAGGGAAAAACATCTACTGTTGCAGGACCATCTGGTGTTGGAAAAAGCTCTATAGTTAATATGCTTACTGAAGGACAATCAATGGAAACTGGAGAGGTTTCCGAAAAGATAGGTCGAGGCAAGCATACAACCAGGCATTCAGAGCTTTTGTATCTTGGGGAAGATACATACATTATGGATACACCAGGTTTTTCGTCTTTGTTTGTACCAAAGCTGGAGCCAGTTGATTTATATACACTGTTTCCAGAGTTTATCGAGCCAGCATCCAGATGTAAATTTACTGGCTGTGCTCATGACAAGGAACCAAGCTGTGGAGTTAAAAGCGCAGTTGAAAGTGGGGATATAGCAGCAAGTAGATACGAAAATTATTTACAGATTTATGGGGAAATGGTAAACGAAAGGAATAACAAGTATAGGTGATTAATATGGAAAAATGCTTAGCACCATCAATTTTATCGGCTGATTTTGGGGTATTAAAGGAACAGCTTGAGCTTATCGATGAGGCTGGCGCACAATATGTTCATTTTGATGTAATGGACGGGGTTTTTGTGCCAAGTATCAGCTATGGAATGCCAGTACTTAAAAGCATTCGTAAATACACTGACAGGTTATTTGATGTTCATCTAATGATAGTAGATCCTGAAAGATACATTAAGGATTTTGCAGATGCTGGAGCTGACATAATCACAGTTCATGCCGAGGCCTGCAAGCATTTGGATGCCACTATAGATTTAATTAAATCATGTGGTGCCATGGCTGGTGTTGCTCTCAACCCAGCTACACCAGTTTCTACCATTAAGCATGTGCTTGATAAGGTAGATATGGTTCTTATTATGACAGTTAATCCAGGTTTTGGTGGACAGAAGCTGATACCTTATACTATACACAAGGTTCGTGAGCTTACAGCTCTTTGCAATCAGGTTGGAGCAAAGATTGATATTGAAGTTGATGGTGGTATTAACATAGACACCATTGATGATGCACTTGATGCAGGTGCCAATATCATTGTGGCAGGCTCTGCTGTATTCAAGGGTGATGTAAAAGCTAACGCCGAAGCACTATTGGAGAAAATGAGATGATAGTTTTTATAATAGCAGGAGGAAAGCTTAATCCTGAATTTGCCAAAGGATTTATAGCTGACCACTCTTTTGATAAGACTTTATTTATTGCCTGCGACAGTGGTTTTGAATCCTGCCTATCCCTTGGAGTTAATCCAGATATTGTTGTAGGTGATTTTGATTCTATTTCAGATGATGCATACAAGAAAATAGAAAACACAGGAGCTGAGGTGATAAAGCTTAATCCTGTCAAGGATGATACAGACACCGAATTTGCTTTACGCCTGGCTTTTAAACGTACTAAAAATACCGATGAAATATACATCTTAGGAGGCACTGGCGCCCGTATAGACCATACTCTTGGTAATATTAGTCTATTAGGACTAGGTCTTAAGCATGATAGGGAGGTTATTCTTGTAGATGACCGTAACTACATTCAGATGTTAGCCCCAGGCTGGACTCTAGAATTGGAAAAAGATGGTAAATTTGGTCAATTTGGTAAATACGTTTCAGTATTTCCTTATGGTGGTATTGCCTCAGGTGTTACTATGAAAGGTTTCAAATATCCACTTCATCGCGCCACCTTAGAGGGCTTCAACACCCTCACAGTCAGCAACGAAATCGTAGACAACTTCGCCACCATCCACGTGGCCGAGGGCTACCTAATCGTATGTGAGTCTAGAGATTAAAAAAACACTATGTAGGTTTTATGCTACATAGTGTTTTTATTTTACTTATTTTCCTGAAGCTTGAGGGCACGAACCTTTAGTGGGAGGCCCCAGAGTGTGATGAAGCCTTCGGCGTCGTGGTGGTCGTAAAGGTCACCAGTTGTGAAGGATGCAAGTGACTCAGAGTAGAGTGAGTATGGTGAAGTAGTGCCTGCTTTGATGATGTTGCCCTTGTAAAGCTTGATTTTTACTTCTCCAGTAACGTATTCCTGTGTTGATTTTACGAAGGCCTGGATAGCGTCGCAAAGTGGTGTGAACCATTTGCCTTCATAGCAAACCTGTGCAAGCTTAGCACCCATTTCTTTCTTAACCTCTAATGTCGCGCGGTCGAGGATAAGCTCTTCAAGCTGTTCGTGAGCTTCCATAAGAATAGTTCCGCCTGGAGTCTCGTATACGCCACGTGACTTCATACCAACAACACGGTTTTCTACAATGTCTATGATGCCGATTCCGTTGCGGCCACCAATAACATTAAGCTCTTTGATAATATCGCTTACCTTCATTTTCTTTCCGTTTACAGATGTAGGAACACCCTTTTCAAAAGTGAGTGTTACATATTCAGGTGTTTCAGGTGCCTTCTCTGGTGGAGTAGTAAGCATAAGTAAGTGATCATAGTTTGGCTCCACAGATGGGTCTTCAAGCTCAAGTCCCTCGTGGCTGATGTGCCATAAGTTTCTGTCACGGCTGTAGGACTGATCTGCAGAAAATGGTAAGTCAATGCCGTGAGCCTTGCAGTAGTCAATTTCATCCTGACGTGACTGAAGAGTCCACTTGTCACTACGCCATGCAGCAATAATCTTAATATCTGGAGCAAGTGCTTTGATACCAAGCTCGAAACGAATCTGGTCGTTTCCTTTACCTGTAGCACCATGGCAGATTGCAGTAGCGCCTTCTTTTCTGGCAATCTCTACAAGCTTTGCTGCAATACCAGGTCTAGCCATTGCTGTACCAAGTAAGTATTTGTTTTCGTAAACAGCTCCTGCCTGTACACATGGAACGATGTAGTTATCACAGAAATCATCAACAATATCTTCAATATAAAGCTTTGATGCTCCCGAAAGCTTAGCTCGTTCTTCAAGTCCGTCCAGTTCGTCGCCCTGACCGCAATCAATACAGCAACAGATAACTTCATAATTGTAGTTTTCCTTGAGCCATGGAATGATGGCTGTTGTGTCGAGTCCGCCTGAATAAGCTAGAATTACTTTTTCTTGTGCCATTTTTTATCTCCTTTATTTATGTTTTATAAAAATCTCCCTGTAAGCCTTTCGACTTGTTGATACATACTTTACTACATTAAAGTTTGAAATTCAAGTGCAAATATATGCAAGATATATGCATAAAAATGATATTTGTTAAAATTGACATTGATTTATATGGAATTACGGTGTATATTTATGCAAATTTAATTTATAAAGTTGCGTTGCAACACTTTACTTCATGAAAGTGTTGTACTACAATTTACTCATGACATTTCATTTGGAGGACAATTCGCTATGATTAAAGTTGGAATTATTGGAGCGACTGGATACGCTGGAGCAGAAATAGTAAGACTACTTTATAGTCATCCAGAAGCTGAGATAGTGTGGTACGGTTCTAAATCTTATGTAGATGAAAGATTTGCATCTATATACAAGAACATGTTTACACTTGTTGAAGATAAATGTTTGGACGATAACATTTTAGAGCTTTCTAAACAGGTAGATGTGATTTTCACAGCAACACCACAGGGATATTTGGCAGGGGTACTTACAGAAGAAATATTAAATAATTGTAAGGTCATAGATTTATCAGCGGACTATCGTATAAAAGATGTTTCTATATATGAAAATTGGTATGGCATCAAGCACATGAGTCCACAGTTTATAGAAGAAGCAGTTTATGGTCTTTGCGAAATTAACAGAGACAAAGAAAAGGGCGCAAGACTTATTGCCAATCCTGGCTGCTACACAACCTGTTCAATACTTACAGCATATCCACTTGTTAAGGCAGGCTTAATTGATCCAGCTACTTTAATCATCGATGCAAAATCTGGAACAAGCGGTGCAGGAAGAGGAGCAAAGCTTCCTAATCTGTATTGCGAGGTAAACGAAAGCATAAAAGCCTACGGAGTTGCATCACATAGACATACTCCAGAAATAGAAGAGCAGTTAGGCTATGCCTGTGGCAAGGAGATAATGATTAATTTCACACCACATCTTGTTCCAATGAATAGAGGAATCCTTGTTACAGAATATGCAACTCTTGCTAAAAAAGATGGCAAGCTTCCTACAAAAGAGGATGTGATGCAGGCATATCACGATATGTATGATGATGAATTTTTCGTAAGAGTTTTAGATTATGGCGAGTGCCCAGAGACCAAATGGGTTGAGGGAAGCAATTTTGTAGATGTTAGCTGTAAAATCGATGAACGAACTGGTCGAATCATTATGATGGGTGCTTTAGATAATTTAGTTAAGGGTGCTGCAGGCCAGGCAGTTCAAAACATGAATATACTGTTTGATTTAGATGAAAAAACAGGACTTGATTTTGCACCAATGTTTCCATAAAACGGCAATTAGGAGGGACCTAATATGATTACAAAAGATTCTTTTAACGTAACTTTAGATTTAGGAGTTCATATGGATTATACAATCAGAACTATGGACATCAGCGATTATGATGAGGTCTATGATTTATGGACTACCATTCATGGATTTGCAATGCGAAGCATTGATGATTCTAAGGAAGGTGTAAAACGTTTCTTAGACAGAAATCCAGGTCTTTCTGTTGTTGCAGTTGCAGACGGCAAAATCGTTGGAAGCATATTAGTAGGACATGATGGAAGACATGGTTGCTTTTATCATGTATGTGTTCACGAAAATTATCGTAAAAACGGAATCGGCAGGGCTATGGCTACATCTGCTATGGTACGACTTAAATCTGAGGGAATCACAAAGATTCAACTGGTTGCCTTTACTGACAATCAACTTGGAAATAGTTTTTGGCAGGCAGAACAGTGGGTAGAACGAAAGGATTTGAATGTATACGATTTTACCCTGAACGATGAAAATATAATAGCATTTAATAAATAGGAGCAAATTATGAAGGAGATTAATGGTGGAATAACAGCAGCATTGGGGTTTAAGGCAGCAAGCCATGCAGCTGGGATTAAATATCAGGGACGTACTGATATGGCAATGGTTTATTCTGAGGTGCCATGTGTATGCGCAGGAACCTTTACCAGTAATGTGGTGAAGGCAGCTTGCGTTCAGTGGGACATGAATATTGTAAAATCAAATAAAAATATGCAGGCGGTGGTTATCAATTCTGGAATCGCAAATGCCTGCACTGGCAAGGAAGGCTTTGATGCATGTGAGGCAACAGCAAAAGGTGTAGAGGAAGCACTTAACATTCCATTTGATACTGTTGCAGTTGCATCCACTGGTGTAATCGGTATGCAGCTTCCAGTGGACAAGCTGGTGGCTGGTGTAAAGGCAATGGCACCAAAGCTGGATGAAAGCATAGCTGCAGGCAGCGACGCCTCAAAGGCTATTATGACTACAGATACTGTTAATAAAGAAATTGCAGTAGAGTTTGAAATCGGTGGCAAGCCAGTTCATTTAGGTGGTATGAGCAAGGGCTCAGGCATGATTCATCCTAATATGTGTACTATGCTTGCTTTCTTAGGAACAGATTTATCTATCGAAAAATCCCTTTTACAGGAAGCAGTTAGCGAAGTTGTGGCAGACACCTTCAATATGATTACAGTTGATGGTGACACATCTACAAATGATACTTTGCTTTGCATGGCTAACGGCTTGGCAGAAAATAAAATGATTACTGCAAAGGATGATGATTACAATACCTTTAAGGAAGCCTTGTACTTTGTATGCGAAACTCTTGCAAAGAAGATGGCTGCTGACGGGGAAGGTGCAAGCAAGCTGTTTGAAGCTACTATCGTAAATGCGAAGTCGAAGGAAGATGCGAAAACCCTGGGAAGAGCCATTGTAGGTTCAAATCTTTCAAAGGCTGCAATATTTGGTTGTGATGCCAACTTCGGTAGATTTTTATGCGCCATGGGTTATTCTGGTGCTGATTTCAACCAGGAGGACGTGGAGCTTTTCTTTAAGAGTGTTAATGGCACATTAAAGGTTTTTGATAAGGGCACGCCTATAGTATTTGACGAGGATGAAGCTCTTAAGATTATGAAGGCAGATACAGTTACAGTTTATGTAGATATGCATGAAGGCAGTGCTTCTGCTACAGCATGGGGCTGTGATTTAACTTATGATTATGTAAAGATTAACGCTGATTATCGCAGCTAACAGGGAGGATGCTATGGACGTAAGTATGCAAAAGGTAATGGATAAGGCAATGGACAAGGCAGAGGTTTTGATTGAGGCTTTGCCTTATATTCAAAGATTTAATCGCAAGATTATTGTTGTAAAATACGGCGGAAGTGCAATGGTGGATGAGGAGCTGAAAAAGCAGGTTATCCAGGATGTAACACTTCTAAAGCTGGTTGGCTTCAAGCCTATCATTGTTCACGGTGGTGGCAAGGAGATTTCTAAGTGGGTTGAAAAAACTGGCATGACACCAGAATTTGTAAATGGTCTTAGAAAAACAGATGAGCCTACCATGGAAATCGCTGAAATGGTTTTAAATAAGGTTAATAAGTCTCTGGTTCAAAATGTTCAGTCCCTTGGTGTAAATGCTATTGGTATTTCAGGAAAGGACGGCGGTCTTTTAAAGGTTGAAAAGAAGCTATCTGATGGAAAGGACATAGGCTTTGTTGGAGAAATAACTGAGGTTAATCCAAAGATTATTATGGATTTACTTGAAAAGGATTTTCTTCCAATTGTTTGTCCAATCGGTATGGATGAAAATTTCGTAACCTACAATATCAATGCTGATGATGCTGCCTGCGCCATTGCAAAAGCAGTTAGTGCTGAAAAGCTGGCATTCCTTACTGATATCGAGGGCGTTTACAAGGACAAGGATGATCCTGATACATTAATTTCAGAGCTTTCAGTGGAAGAGGCTAAGGCTTTAATTGGAGATGGATTTATTGGCGGTGGAATGCTTCCTAAATTAAACAATTGTATTGAGGCAATTGAACAGGGCGTTTCAAGAGTCCATATTTTGGATGGCAGAATTGCACACTGCTTACTTCTTGAAATCTTTACAAACAAAGGTATTGGAACAGCAATCATAGGAGACAAGGATACGAGGTATTACAATGAATAAAAAGCAGATGATAGAACAGGCAGAAGAAAGCCTCTTTCATGTATATAACAGATTTCCAGTAGTTTTTGATTATGGAAAGGGTGTACATCTTTACGATGAGGTGGATGAAGAATATTTGGATTTTGCATCGGGTATTGGTGTAATGGCTTTTGGGTATGGCAATGAAGATTATGAAAATGCATTGATTACTCAGCTAAAAAGAATCACTCACACATCTAATCTTTATTATCATCAGCCTATGATAGAGGCAGCAGGAAAGCTGTGTAAGGCTTCTGGAATGGATAAGGTATTCTTTACCAATTCTGGCGCCGAGGCAATCGAAGGAGCCCTAAAGACAGCCAAAAAATATGCATACAACAAAAAGGGACCAGGAGATTATGAAATCATTGCTATGGAGAATTCTTTCCATGGCCGTACAGTTGGCTCACTTTCAGTTACTGGAACCGAGCATTATAGAGAGCCATTTTATCCACTGATGTCTGGAGTCAAATTTGCAACCTTCAATGATTTCGGTAGTGTGCTTGCTAATCTTACAGATAATACCTGCGCCATAATCATGGAGACTGTTCAGGGAGAGGGTGGTCTATATCCAGCAGAACAGGATTTTATCTCAAAGGTAAGGGAGCTTTGCGATGATGAAGGAATCCTTCTAATTCTTGACGAGGTTCAGTGCGGAATGGGAAGAACAGGAAGCATGTACGCATATCAGAAGTATGGTATTAAGCCTGATATACTTACAACTGCTAAAGCCCTAGGCAACGGAGTTCCTATTGGAGCATTCGCCGTTTCTAAAGAGGTTGCCGACAATTCCTTGGTTCCTGGAGACCACGGAACTACATACGGCGGCAATCCACTGTGTACCGCAGCTGTATCCCAGGTGTTTGATATGTTTGAAGACTACAAGATAATAGACCATGTAAATGAAATCACACCTTATTTTTCAGAAGCATTGGATAAGCTGGTGGAAAAATATGATTTTGTTGTTGGAAAAAGAGGAATGGGCCTGATGCAGGGCTTGGTTCTCACCATTCCTGTAAAGGAAGTAGTGACAAAAGCATTGCTAGAACAGCATTTGGTAGTATTATCTGCAGGCTCTGATGTTCTCAGATTACTTCCTCCACTGGTAATCACCAAGAAGGATGTAGACGAGTTTATGGAAAAAATTCAAAAAGTACTTGACACATTTTTGTAAAACTCTTGTAATATATAAAAAAATTCGCTACAATAAGCAAGACGATATTGGAATCTCCTAGTTAATTCAGAAGGAGATTTAATGAAAAAACTTTTTTGTGTTGCTTGTTGTAGCATTTTTTTGTTTGTAGGCTGCGGCAAAGCATCATATTTTCAATCAACAGAGCTGGTGGAAGCTAAAGAAGAACAAACTGACGAAAGCAAGGTTGTGGAGAATTTAATTCCAACTACAATCTACGTTCAGGTGGCAGGGGCTGTTGTTAAGCCTGATGTTTATGAGCTCCCAAATGGCTCCAGAGTCTATGCAGCAATAGAAGCTGCAGGTGGCCTGCTTGATGAAGCTGATGACAGCGATATTAATCAAGCTGCTCTTTTAGAGGACGGTCAGAAGCTTTACATTTACACTGAAGAAGAAATCGCCGATATTGAGCGACAGGAACAGTCAAAGGAAGCAGAAGATGGTCTTGTTAATATTAATACAGCCACCGCTACAGAGCTTATGACTTTACCAGGTATTGGTCAGTCAAAAGCCAATCAGATTATTGCTTATCGCGATGCCAACGGATTATTTTCTTCTATAGAGGATATTAAAAACGTATCTGGCATAGGTGATGGCATTTTCAATCAAATTAATTCATATATTAAAATTTAAGAATGGTATAGAGGAAAAAAATGGCTAAGAAGGTATTAGTTGTAGACGACGAAAAACTCATAGTAAAGGGAATCAGATTTTCCTTAGAGCAGGATGGCATGGAAGTAGATTGTGCCTATGATGGACAGGAGGCATTGGATCTTGCAACAGCAAATCACTACGATATGATTTTGCTTGATGTTATGCTACCAAAGCTTGATGGGTTCGAGGTATGTCAAAGCATCAGAGAATTTTCTACAGTTCCTATCGTTATGCTTACAGCAAAGGGCGATGATATGGACAAGATTTTAGGATTGGAATACGGAGCTGATGATTACATCACTAAGCCTTTCAACATTTTAGAGGTTAAAGCCAGAATCAAGGCTATTATGCGTAGAGCTGCTATTGGTCAGCCAGCAGTACAGCAGCATACTGAAGAAAACGTTATCGAGAATGGTGATTTAGTTTTAGATAAGAGCAATCGTAGACTTACAATTCTTGGAGAAGAGTACAATCTTACTTCTAAGGAATTTGATATGCTTCTTCTTTTAGTTACTAACCCAAAGAAGGTATTCTCAAGAGAAGACTTACTTCACAAGATTTGGGGAGAGGACTATCCAGGAGATGAAAGAACAGTTGATGTTCATGTTAGAAGACTCAGAGAAAAGATTGAGCCTAATCCAAAGGAACCAAAGTACGTACGTACTAAATGGGGTGTTGGATATTACTATATGTAAAGTGAGTTAAAATGAAAAATAGATTAAGCTTAAGTTTTTTTCGCAGTATAGGTTTTAAGATTGCATTAATTATAATTCTCGTAGGCATCATACCATTTATGGTATGTGTGCCTATTTCTTTGCGTGCATACGAATCAGTATCCATTCATACTGATGGCACAAATCTTATGGCTCAGGCCATTTCCTATAATAACCAAATAGTTACTAGTGGTTATGCTACTGGAGAAGATAACAAGGTCTTAGACAACGAATTAAAATCAGTAGCAGAAAGCTATAATGGTCGAATTCTCATTATCAATTCCGCCCTCAAAATCGTTAGAGATTCATTTATGGCAGACATAGGTAAAACTGTAATTTGGGAGAACATTATCTACTCAATGCAGGGAGAATCCCTTTATTATTACGACAAGGCCACTAACTATCTGATTGTGTCAGTGCCTCTTATTAATTCCGATGGTGATATAGTCGGAGTTCTTGTAATGAATAAATCCATGGATTATTTAACACAGAATGAGGATTCCTTTATTTCTTATATGTTAATTGGAGCGGTAATTATTTTTTCACTTACAATTATAATTGCTGTAGTTGCTCAGATTTATTTTTCAAGACCTCTTAGAAAGATGTCCAATTCTTTGGATTCAATCATTAGAGAATACGATACATTGCTTCCAGAGGAAACATCCTTTATTGAACTTGAAAGCATTTCTTCAAAGTTTAACGAGGTTATTGGAAAGCTACATTCTATTGATGAATCCAGACAGGAATTTGTTTCTAACGTGTCTCACGAATTAAAGACACCACTTACTTCTATGAAGGTTTTGGCTGATTCCTTAAATGGTTCTGAGGATGTGCCAATAGAAATGTATAAGGAATTCATGTTGGATATTGGTGATGAAATCGACAGAGAAACAAAAATCATCAATGACCTTTTAAGCTTGGTTCGAATGGATAAGAGTGGAGCAGAGCTTAACGTGTCTGCTGTTAATATCAATGAGCTTATTGACCATATTCTTAAACGACTTAAGCCTATTGCTGAAAAGGCAGATGTTCAGGTTGTTTACGAATCATTCAGACCTGTTGTTGCAGAGGTAGACGAGGTTAAGTTTACACTTGTTGTTACAAATCTTGTTGAAAATGCTATTAAATACAACAACCAGGGCGGATGGGTACATATATCTCTTAACTCAGATCATCAATTCTTCTACATAAAGGTAGAGGACAATGGTCTTGGAATTCCAGAGGATTCTGTAGAGCATATATTTGAAAGATTCTATCGTGCAGATAAATCTCATTCAAGAGAAATAGGTGGAACAGGACTCGGACTTGCTATTACTAAGAGCTCAATTGCTATGCATAATGGCGAAATCAAGGTTCGTTCTACATTAGGGGAAGGCTCAACATTTGATGTTAGAGTTCCTCTTAACTATATCAAGAAGGAGGTGCACTAAATGAAAAGATTAAATCGTGTGCTTTCTATTATGATGATACTGGTGCTTATACTTTCATTTTCTGCATGTGGAAAGAAGCCATCTATTTCAAATGGAAAGATTTATTATGTAAGGGCAGACAAGGCTGGAATTACCGCTGTTAATTACAACTTTGAAAAAACAAACACTGATGATTTGATTTCAGAGGCTTTAGAGGAGCTTTCAAAGGATACCGACGATATTGATATCATTAACACAATTCCAGTTGGGGTTACTGTTAAAAACTGGGAGCTTAGCAATAAGAGCTTAAATGTTTATTTGGTTGGCGATTACGAATCCTTAGATACCTACACTGAAATATTGGTTAGAGCCGCTATTGTAAAAACATTGGTTCAGATAAAGGGAGTTAATTCTGTTTCCATCTACGTGAACGATTCACCTCTTACAGATTCAAATGGAGAGGCTATCGGCACAATGACTGCAGATACCTTTATTGAGGATTTCGGTCAAGAAACAGATTCCTTACTTCATACAGAGCTTACATTGTATTTTGCCAGTGCCGATGGAGTTTCAATTGTACCTGAAAAACGAGAGGTTTATTACAGTAGAAACGTTACCCTTGAAAAGCTTGTTATTGACCAGCTTCTAAAAGGACCTGAAACAGAAGGATTGCTTTCAGCATTGCCTAGTGGTTCTAAGCTTAATTCAATTACAGTATCTGAAAACGGCGTTTGTATTGTAAACTTTGATGGAGCTATTGAAACTGCTGTATCAGGTATTACGGAAAATGTCACTGTTTACTCAATTGTAAATTCACTTACAGAGCTTGATAACATTAAGCAGGTTCAGATTTTGGTTAATGGCGAGACACCTCATTTATCTAATACCGATATGGATTTGACAAAAGCCATTTCTAGAAATGAAGATATCATCAATGAACAGCCAGTTGATTATGATGATGACGAGCAAATGTATTTAGATGAAGATTATTCTGAGGAATACGTGGAAGACGAAGTAGTTCCTGAGGAATAGGATTTAGGAGGAAATTAGCTTGCGAAGAAAGCTGTGCTTAATTTCCTTGGTTTATATTTTTATTATTGCATTCAGTGTGTATGGCCCCTTAGATTTTATAGGGGCCTACACAAAAGCTGATACTGTTTTATCAGTGATTGCTGATGGAGACAGGTTAGATGTAAATGGTAATATTATCCGCAAGGAAATTAAAAAAGATTCAACTATTTATTATGTTAAGGATGCCACTATTAATTGTGAAAAAGGCACTTTAACAAACATTTCTATCATATTTAAATTTGATTCCGATAAAATTCCAAACAAAAGTAAAGTAAATATAGCAGGCACTGCCAAACTATTCAGAAGGCCTAGAAATGAAGGAGGCTTTGATGAAAGGTCTTATTATAATTCCTTGGGTTATTATCTTATGGTTGATGGGGCAGATGTGAAGGAGGTTAAGGCTGGTAGAATCATTAGCCTTGATTTGTTATACAAATTAAACAAGAATGTGATGTCAGTTTACAGCAGGTCTCTTCCTGGCGAGGAGGCAGGTTTTCTTGGCAGTGTTTGTCTTGGAAATAAAAGTGACTTAGATAGTCAGTTGAAATTATTGTTTCAGCTTGTTGGCATTGCTCATATCATGGCAGTGTCAGGATTACATATATCAGTTGTATGCATGTCTTTTTACAGGTTCTTAAGGGCAAGAGGCATTAGCTTTTTGACAAGTGGAATTATTGCTGGGGTAATAGCAGTTATGTATGGCCTTTTGACTGGGGGAAGTATTTCTTCAGTTAGGGCTATAGGCATGTTTTTGATTTATATCCTGGCTGATATTTTAGGAGAATGCTACGACAGCCTGACGGCTCTTGCAGTTATGGCAGACTTGTTGCTTTTAGAGAATCCTTTATATTTAACAAATGCCAGCTTTGTATTTTCCTTTGGGGCAATACTTGTTATAGTGCATTTGGTTACTCCTTTGAACAAAATGTATACAAGCTTCTGTAGTAGAAAGAGGAGACTACGTATAAGCGATAATGGATTTGATTACAATGAAAAGGAACCCGTTTTTATCAGATTTAAACAGTGGCTTGGTTCTAGCATTATTTTTTCTTTTTCTATTACCGTGTCCATGCTTCCTTTGGTTACTTATTTTTATTACGAAGCACCTTTATATTCAGTTATATTAAACACCCTGATTTTACCATTAATGCCAGTCCTTCTTTTGGTTGGACTTGTTGGTGGATTTGTAGGATTATTAGTTTTTCCTGTTGGGCAGGGGGTTTTAATGCTTACTCATTTAATCATTTATCTGTATGAAATGATTGCAACATTATTCGCAGAGCTTCCTGCAGCAAATGCTGTAGTTGGAAGACATAGCATAGGGGCTGTGATTATCTATTACATCGTCCTTATTCTTATATGTAATATGTTTAAGCTTGGAAAATATATAAAAGAGATATATTCAAATCTTAAAGAGGAGTCCAATCCAAGAATATTACTTAGCACAGCAAAAAGGCAGCTTGTTGTAGTAATGGTGTTATTTTTTGTTGCAGGGATGATTTGGTTGATTCCTGAAAAGCAGGGCTTTGAGGTTGATATTCTCGATGTGGGACAAGGCGATGGAATTTACATCAGTTCAGGAGATGGTGCTAGATTTTTTATCGATGGTGGCAGCACCAGCTCTGATGCAGTTGGAAAATATACACTGCTTCCATTTCTGAAATTCAAAGGGGCAGGTCATATAGACTATTGGTTTTTGTCTCATATGGATTTGGACCATGTGTCAGGTGTGCTAGAGCTTCTTAGCACAGGCTACAGAATTGATAATATCGTACTTTCTTCTGAGATTCCTAGTGGAGATACCTTGAACCAGCTTATTGCTTTGGCTCAGGCTAATGGTACCAATATTGTTTACATGAGTCAGGGCGACATCTGTGTTACCAAGCATTTATCCTTTAAATGCCTATATCCATTTGACGGAATTACCTCTGATGATATTAACGCTTTATCACTGTCTCTTTTAATGGAATACGATAAAGACTGCGACGGAGAATGTGACTACTCAGGCTTCTTCGGAGGCGATATCGGTGCAGAACAGGAAAAGGGCATAGTAGTTAGCGGTCAGGTTGGGCACGTTGATTTGCTAAAGGTCAGTCATCACGGCAGTAAATACAGCTCAAACGAGCAGTTTTTATCAGTGTTGTCACCTGATGTGGCAGTCATCAGCTGTGCCAAGCGCAACCGCTATGGTCATCCATCTGCCGAAGCTATCGAACGACTAGAAGCCGCGGCAGGCAAAGTATATTACACCATGAATTCTGGCCGTATAAAAGTAACCACAGATGTTGTAGATGAATACGTAAAATACTATCTGAGCCTTAAAAATGAAATATAGATAGTAGTGGTTTTGGGAGCGACTACTACCTAGACGGAGAGATAGCTGTATAGATAGTAGTGCTTTTTTAGAGGATTACTATCTATAGAATAAATTCCTTTTGCAGATAGTAATGGCCAGTTGGATGACTACTATCTGAGAAGAAAAAAATGGCATAGATAGTAGTTGTAGGCGATAGGGCTACTACCTGTAAGAGCAAAATTGCTTTTAGATAGTAGACTATCTTAAAATGACTACTACCTGCGATGATAATTGATTCCTAGATAGTAATATCAATTGGAATAAAGAATTAAATATCTAGATAGGCCTTTAATTATGCTCCAGAAAATGAATGAGTGTAGAAAAAGCATCACCATTGTATTAAAATATTTTGGTGATGCTTTTTTAAGCATCCGGAAGGAGATTAATGTATGAGCAAAAGACATAAGAAAAGAATGCAAAGAAGAATAAGCATTATTTTGATAATAGTTGCTTTAGTGTTGGTGGCAGGATGTGGTGTATATTATCTTGTGAAAAATAGTGATTCAAAAGATGAAATTACTGAGAACACTACAAAAAATATTGATGTTGGAACGGTTTCAAAGGATTCAAATAATGCTGAAGATAACAAATTAGAAAAAGTCGCAGATGATTCCACAATAACATTTGCTGATTTAGCCCAATATGGGTATTCATTTTATAGCGGTGCTGGTGGATGGTCAGATGATTTTTATATTGAAAAGGACGGAAGCTTCCATGGCAGTTACCATGATTCAGATATGGGTGATAGTGGAGATGGTTATCCAGATGGTACACGTTATTATTGCGAATACGAAGGCCATTTTGAAAATATCCAAAAGGTTGATGAATTCACATATAAAATGCACATGAAGGATATTAACATTATAAATAATGATGATGAATACATCGCAGATGGCGTAAAATACATTCCTGTTACCCCATATGCACTTAACAATGCAGATGAAATAGAAATCTATATGCCAGGAAAGCCTGTTTCAGAAATTGACGATGAAATCAAGACATGGATTTTCGTTGGTTCTCAGGAACAACAGGATAGTTTGGAAAATCTTGTGCTTGTAAATGTTAATGAAAATCAGGGTATTACAAGCTATACTAGAATGACTCCTAAGGAAGATGCTGAGAGTACTTATAATACATATAAAGAGAGCTATGATTATTATGCAGACCAGCTTTCAGAAGCAGCTACTACTGCAGATATGGTAGAGGCTACATCAAATCAGATTAGAGTTTCGGATGAGTGCCTTAATTATATTTGGCGTTTAATCAAGTACAACACAGATGAAGCTACATTTAACAAAGCTCTTGAGGAGCAAAGACAGTGGCTCAAGGATAGAGACGCTAGTGCTGAAAAGGCAACTGCTGAGCATGACGGAGGTAGTATGGCAACTGTTGACTATAATGATATCTATGCAACAATGACTATGGACCGCTGTAAGGAACTACTTAAGTATTTTAACTAGAAGGGGAGACGATATGGAGAAGACAAAATTAGAAGAGTTATATAGTAAAATGACCATGGTTCATGAAAAAGCGCAGACCGTATATGGTCAGGAGGGAATTCCATCCATGCTGAGAAATGAGTTTAACAACAGGGTTTCCCAGTACAATGAAATGTACGATAACTGTGAAACAATGAAGCTTATGACTTCAAAGGAAGAGACAATTAAAAACTTGTTTAATCAGCAGCTTGAGATTTTAAATGTGAGAATCAAGTGGGAGCTTGATTGGATTAAAAGAGTAATAGAATTATTATCAAAATAAAATATAGCAGATTCTTTTATGCTATAAAGAATGATATGAAAAGTGCCGATACATTTAAAGAAGACCAGGCATAGGGACGTGCAAAGGTCTTCAAGCGTTTGGCACTTTTTTATATTCTTTATTTGTGGAAAGGAGTCCGCTATGAAGATTGAAAACAGCCATGTAAACATGGCATCTAGTCACAATTCTTATTCTAGTACCCATGTAGAGCAGCTGACAATTGAACAACGAGCGAATGTGGATACGCTTGGTGCAGTTTTGAAGCTCTCGGAAGAAGGGGAAAAATCTTACAAAGAATCACTTGAACAGTTAAAGAAAAATGAAGAAGAGGCAGCTAAGGAAAGACAGAAAGAGAATTTGCAGAAAATGTTCAATAAAATGGCAGAACATGATAAGCAGATTCGGGAAGCTAATGAAGGCTTGAGTCAGTGGGACATGGAGGATTTGCAAATCAGTCTGGTTAAAAAGATTTTGGATTTGCTAAATGGAAAACGCAGTCCTGTGGAAAAGAAAATGTATGACCAGTTGAAATCCTTTAATGCTTGGCAACGGAAGATTATAGGAAGCTGTGAAGCTGAAGGTGTAAAGTTCAGTGTAAATGGCGCTGAAGCAAAAACATTGAATTTAACGCCCATGGCGTCAGTATCTCGTGCCCAGGTATGGCAGAGAATTACAGCTACATCAGGCACACACTTAGAATATGAAAACACCACCTTTGCAAGTACAGGTGAGGTTCAGACATCTGATGGAAGAAGCCTAAGCTTTAATGTAGAGGTAACTCTTGGAAGAAGCCTTGTTCAAAGGATTGATACCTTAAAGGATGAAACCTACACAAGGATTTTAACAGATCCACTTGTTATTAACATGGATACAAATTCCACGTCTATATCGGATCAAAAGTTCAAATTTGATATTGATTCAGATGGTGATGAGGATGAAATCTCATTTACAGGAAAGGGAAGTGGATTTTTGGCGTTGGATAAAAATGAAGATGGCAAAATTAACGATGGCTCAGAACTATTCGGAACTAAATCTGGGGATGGTTTTAAGGACCTTTCAGAATATGATGACGACAAAAATGGCTGGATAGATGAAAATGATGTAATCTTTAATAAGCTAAAGGTGTGGACCAAGGATGAGGAGGGTAACGATAAACTGCTAAATCTTAAAGAAGCAGATGTGGGCGCCATTTATCTTGGAAATCTGGATACGGAATTTAGCTTTAAGGATGGTATGGGAAATACTGATGCTGTCCTTAGAAAGACAGGAATCTATCTGAAGGAAAGCACAGGAGCTGCAGGAACTGTAGCACATGTGGATTTAGCATTATAGTAACAAATAATCAAAGTGTCAATTAATGTAACTATTAACTGCCTAAGTGTTATGTAACATTTAGGCAGTTTTGTATTTTTGTGGAAGTATGAAATTAGGTTTGTTATAATAGTTTTATTATTTTAAGGGAAAGGATATATGTATGAGAAATAAGTTTAAAGACAATTTATCTGGCGGCATTAAAGATATGTCTTCATATTGGAAAATAATTCTGATTGTATTTGTTGTTGCTATTGTAGTATTTCGTTCAGTTTATTTTATTTCCGAACAGAAGAATGGCGTAGTTACCCAGTTTGGAAAGGTTGTTAGGGTGGATACAGCAGGAATGCATTTTAAGGCACCATGGCAATCCTTACAGACTGTGGATATTACTACTCATGGAACAGGAATCGGATACTATGTAAAGGATGGTCAGAACATTGCATCTGAAGAAGATGGCATTATGATTACATCTGATTTCAACCTGCTTAATATTGATTTTTATATGGAGTATAAGGTTTCTGATCCAGTGGCCTATCTATATAATTCTCAGACTCCTGAAGAAATCTTAGAAAATATAGCTCTTGCTAACATCAGAACAGTGGTATCTAACTACACTGTTGACGAGGCAATGACTACAGCCAAGGGGCTTATAGAGCAGGAAGTTAAGGAAGCTATGATTAAATCACTAGAGGATACAAAGATAGGACTTTCTGTTCAGAATATCACTATTCAGGATTCTGAACCTCCTACTGAAGATATTATTGCTGCATTTAAGGCGGTAGAAACTGCTAAGCAAGGTGCTGATACAGCTAAGAACAATGCCCTGCAGTACAAGAACGAGCAGATTCCAAAGGCAGAGGCTAAGGCTGATAAGATTGTTCAAAATGCAACAGCATCTAAGGATGCAAGAATTGCAGAAGCAACAGGTGAAGCTTCTAAGTTTAACAAGATGTACGAGCAGTATTCAATGTATCCTGAGATTACTAAGAAGAGAATGTTCTTTGAAAAGGTAGAAGAAATTTTGCCTAACACTCGCGTAATAATTACAGATGGTCAGTCAAAGATTATTCTTAACGATGGAACATCTGCGAAGAATGCAGCTATTTCTGATGAGACGGAGGGAGAATAAATGAAAAAGATTATACCTGTAGTGCTTGTTATTGCAGCACTTATAATACTTGGCTCATCAACCTATAGCGTTAGCGAGGATGAAGCTATTCTAATTTCCCAATTTGGAAAGGTTCAGTATGTGGAGGATAAGCCAGGCCTTCATTTCAAGGTGCCTTTTATACAGTCTACCAAGTCAATTTATACTGCAAACATCCTTTACGATATACCTACATCGGATGTTATTACCTCTGATAAAAAATCTATGATTGCAGATAACTATGTTACATGGTATGTTTCAGACCCGGTTAAGTATTACCAGACACTTAATGCTGTTCAGGGCAGGGCTGATGAGCGTATAGAGGCGGCTGTATATAATGCAACCAAAAAGACTATATCATCAATGACTCAGGATGAAATTATTGCATCAAGAGGAAGCGCCCTTACTAAGAAGATAACAGAGGAATCTAACTCAGATATTTCCCAGTATGGTATTACAATCGGAAAGGCTGAGATAAAGGCTCTTGATTTGCCTGAGGATAATAAGAACGCTGTTTATGAGCGTATGATTTCAGAGAGAAATAATATCGCCGCAGGCTACAAAGCTCAGGGTGATGCAGATGCCCAAAAGATTAAAAATGAAACTGATAAGCAGGTAACTGTTACTGTTGCCGAGGCTAAAAAGCAGGCAGATGTGCTAGAGGGTGAAGGAGAATCTGAATACATGCGTATTCTTTCAGAGGCCTACAATGATCCAGCGAAAGCAAGCTTCTATAATTTCGTGAGAAGCCTTGATTCCTTGGATTCATTAGTTGGGGATGACAATGTAATTATCCTTGACCAAAACTCAGAGCTTGGACGTATTCTTAACGGCTCTTTATTCTAAATAACGATTAGCTTGGGATTGCATAGCTGCAATCCCTTTTTTCTTAAACAAATCTTAATAATTTACCCTATTGGAACTTAAGATAATATACAATAAGATATATTTGTGATTAATCATAAGGCTTTTCTATAAGCCACTACATATACAGGGAGACAACATGAACAAAATTCTTATTTGTGATGACGAACCAGATATCGTATCCGCTTTGCAGATTTATCTTAAGAGCGAAGGCTTTGACGTAATCAGCGCAGCAAATGGAAAAGAAGCGGTAGACACATTAAAGGAGCAGACAGATATAAAGCTGATTCTCATGGATGTGATGATGCCAGTGATGGATGGAATCGCAGCTATGGCAGAAATCAGAACCTTTTCAAATGTGCCAATCATAATGCTTACAGCAAAAAGTGAGGACGCTGATAAGGTAATGGGACTTACTATTGGCGCTGATGATTATGTAACCAAGCCTTTTAATCCGGTGGAGCTGATGGCAAGAGTGAAATCTCAGATTAGAAGATACACTTTGCTTGGCGCATCTACAGGTACAGTTAAGGACAATGATAGTGTTCTTAAAATTGGTGGCATCGAGCTTAACGATAAATCTAAGGAAGTTACCTTGGATGGAGAACTGGTAAATCTTACACCATTAGAATTTGACATTTTAAAACTTCTTATGACCCATAAGGGGGAAGTTCTCTCACCCCGCGACACAGAGAAAAATTAGAATACGACAGTGCCAACCCAAGATACCTAAAGGCTGTCTGGGGGCACGGCTACAAGATTGATGATTAGTTCATCAGGAGGATGATTATGAAACCACTGTATAACAATTTCAGTAAAATAATGCTTGCCATTGGATGCTCAGTGTTTGCTTTTATCTGTGTCATATCTTCAATAGTAAGTGTTTTCCTACAAGAATGGAGATTATATTCCAACGATAGAGGTGCTTTTTCAGATTATGTAAATAAATTTGCAGGCACTAGCTATGCCACACTTGCTCTTTCGGATTACCAAGATGATTTTAACAAAGATAAGCTTAGTAATATGAACTGCTACTATGGCATTATCAAAGGAAAGAGTAGTGATGAAGTAGACTTAGATGATGAGTCTGAATATTTATATAGAAACTTTGATGTCGTTGTACCTGATAGTGCCTATGTGGGTTATTACAGAATCACACCTGACACAGAATTTGAATTAAGCGATAATTTTTTTGAGCTCTGGGGCGGAAATCAGATTAACAATTACTCAAGCCTGACAGAGTACAATACCTATGGGGTTGAAGGAATTGGATATGATTCAATAGGTGATAAAGCCTATGTATATAGTAATGGAAAATTTTATCTTCTGAGTGAACAATATTATATATTTGGTGAGGTTTCCTACTCTGATGATGAAGCAAAAGCAAATAATATAAAATCATCCGTAAATACGGTATACAAGAAAATATGGGAAAATAATACGCCAGATGTTGTAAACGAAATTGATGAGAGCGAAGAAGCTGATGTAACAAATTATGTAGTGCAAGATGATGCAGAAGCTTCAGGGAATAATGATGATACTGAAGAATCAACAGTGGATTATCTTCCTGTAGAAACAATAAGTCCTAATACCGCTGAGCAAACTGAGGATTATTTGTATATAGAGGATGTGGCTTTTGGCTCAATTGCTGATGTGTATCCTGATTATGAGATGCTAATATACCCTGATTCTGGGGAGACAGTTGGAATTTCAGGTCAATATATAGCAGATTTGACACCTATTCATGACGAACTTTCTAAGATAAAAAATGAGGGGGCTTCATTTGACTCTGTAGCAACTATTGGAGTAAGTGAATATAGCTCAGATATGGAGAAATATACTTTTGTATGCTTCCCTAAGGATACATTTAATGGTACAAACGATTATTACGCTCAAGCAAAATGGCTTATAGGCCTGGCGCAGGATTTGAAATACGTATTTCCGTTAGTGGCAGTAGTTTCATTTATACTTTCAATTGCATGCTTTGTATTATATATGTGCGCAATCGGTCATAGAAAAGGTGAGGTGGATATTCATATAAACTGGCTTGGAAAGCTATGGACTGACGCAGCTTTTTGGTGCTTTGTTTGTATAGAATATATGCTGTTTGCCATTTTATATTGCTTCACGGAATATATGAGTGAAACTAGAATGTCTCTTGGAATGACAATAGCTGTACTTGGAATATTTGCTGCAGTCATGATGACAGTTGGTCTTATGTGGTCAGCAAACCTTGCAGTAAATGTAAAGCTACATCGCTTCTTTAAGCATACTTTTGCATATAGATTTATTGTCTGGGGCAAGGATAAGCTTGTAATTTTTCATCAGCATTCAATTAATATTCGAAAGAACATTAAATGGACAAGACGAATCTGGTTTATCTTTATCGTAATTACGATAATAGAATTTTTCGTAATAATGATGTCCATTGATACTACAGGAATTGCTCCATTTTGGTTTGTAGAGAAAATTGCTTTTGCCGTTATTCTTTACAAAATTTTATATAGCTATGCCAGAATTAAAGAGGCAGCCACATGCCTTGCTGAAGGGGATTTATCCGCAAAGGTAGAGTTAAAAGGAATGCCGCTATTTATGGCAGACCATGCCATGGCAATGAATCAGATTCAGGAAGGAATCAATGTGGCATTAGAGGAGCGAACCAAATCAGAGCGCATGAAGACAGAGCTTATTACAAATGTATCTCACGATATCAAAACTCCTCTTACATCTATAATCAACTATGTTGATTTGCTGGGAAAAGAGAAGATAGATAATGCTAAGGCAAAGGAATACTTAGAGGTATTAAGCCGCCAGTCAGCCCGCCTTAAAAAGCTTATTGAAGATTTGATTGAGGCATCAAAGGCATCTACTGGAAATATCAAATTTACAATGGAACCTATTAACGCAGTAGTGCTTTTGAATCAATCTATAGGTGAGTTCACTGACAGACTTGAGGCAGGTAAGATTACAGTAGTAACTGATTTCCCATCCCAGGATATATATCTAAATGCTGACAATCGCTACCTTTGGAGAGTTTTCGATAATCTTATGTCTAACATAGTAAAATATGCCCAGGCGGACACAAGAGCCTACATCGATTTGAAAAAGACAGAGGGCAAAATCAGATTTACCTTTAGAAATACATCTAAAAACGAGCTTAACATATCTGCGGATGAGCTTATGGAGCGTTTTGTAAGAGGAGACAGATCCAGATACACAGAGGGCAATGGACTTGGTCTTTCTATTGCAAAAAATCTTGTGGAATCCATGGGCGGTACATTGAAGCTTGAGATAGATGGAGATTTGTTTAAGGCTATGGTTGAATTTGACGAGCTTGTAGAATCAAAATAAATTTATTTCCATTAAGGGTTAATTTGTGGCATTACTTCTCCGATATAAGATTTAGCAAATGATGTAAGGAGGGTTTTGATGAGTACGATACATAATTCAATGGAATATTATCAAAGTAATCAAGGCTTGCTTTCAATGCTAAACAGTAAAAAGAGTGGTAATGCTCTAATTGACCAAATCATTTCAAGCAATGATTTGAAGTTTCAGCGAAAGATGGAATCTATGGGGCTTTCATCTAAGGGCTCTAACAGTAAATACAAAACAGTGGATAAATCTGCAACAAATCTATTAGATGCTCTTTCAAAAATGGATGACAAATCTTTATACGAGGCTGAAAATGGAAAAGAATATGATAATGCTGGATTGTTGAAGGGTGTTTCTAATTTTGTAACAGCCTACAACAGTGCTATAACAAACCTAACCAAATGTGGAGGGGCGTTAAATAAAAGCTTTCAGACTGAGTTTGTGGAGGCCTTCAAGGCTAAAAAGGCTGATTTTGAAAATATCGGAATCACAATGGGAAGCGATAACAAGCTTATCGTAGACCAGGAGAAGCTATCAGCAGCAAAGCCTGAGGATGTAAAGGCTTTGCTTGGCAGCACATCCAGCTATTATAAAAACATTGCTAGTGCAGTGGATTCAATCGATACAATCATAAATAAAGCACTTGCAATGGGCTCTGGTAATTACAATGCAAAAGGGGTAATGTTGTAAGAGTTATTTGAATATGTAAGGAAGTTTAAGGTTCATGGATGAATTCCATGAACCTTTTTTATTAGGAGAAGGCTATGCAGATATCTTTTGATTTAGGAACAATGAAATTAAATAATGAGAGTAAATCAGGGCAGTATGTATCAAATCAGCTCACTGATATGGTGAGAAGACTTAAAGAACAATCTACTAGGGCTAACAAAGAAGATGATTCCAAAATGATGGAGAAAATCCAGGCCAAAATAAAAAGTGGAAAAAAGCTGACTTCCAGAGAAGAATCATATCTAAAACAGCACAATCAAGAGCTGTATATGCAATATTTAAGAATAAGAAGAATGGCTGAAGCCTTGGAACATCAGCTTGAAAATGCTGATTCTAAAGAGGAAGTAAACGATATTATCTTTCATGCCATGAATGGTATTTCTGATAAAGATCCATATAAAGCAGCTATTGTTGCCGCGCTAGATGAAGTGATAAAGGATTTCAAAAAATCGGATGGATATAATAAATTGCCTGCCACTAATGAAGAAATTGAAAAGGGCAGGAAGGCTAAGGCTGAGAAAGGAAACAAAAAAACAGAAGATGGAGATGAGATAGTTTCGCTGGAATCAGAAAATAATAATGACGATTTTGATGCTATGGCTTGGAGTCCTTTGCAGGATGTGATAGACGCCATGCCTACCTTTGATATGCAGTCATAATGATAGAAGCTAGTGAATTATTCTATTAGACGTAGCACTGGGCCGAATTGTTAAGTGAATATTTGATTTTGAAAATTCCACTTAAAAATCCAAAAGTGAGTTAAGTGTGAGAAATAAAAAAATAAATTCACTTAAGATTACATAAATATTTTTAATTATAGTTAAGTTTATATGAAAGATGGTCTTTTTCACTTAAAAACTGATTAAGTGAAAAAGGCTTTTTTTAATATCCACTTAACTAGGCATAAAAAGCAGTCGAAAAAGTTAAGTGAAAAAATATTTCTTATGAGAAAACTTAACAGGTAATTAGGATTTTAAGTGAAGATATAAAAAACGTATTTTCACTTAACTTGATAGCAAATTTTTGTTAAGTGAAAATAGATTATTGAAAAATAAACTTAAGCCCGGTGTTAATGTGCGGAATTAGGTATATTTAGGATGATAAACATGGAAACAACTGAAAGAATCTGTAGATTTATAAGAGCATATTCTTTAAAATATAAGTATGAAACTAGTTAAAACGACAAAAAGGGAGGTAGTTATGAAAACAGTACTTATTACGGGGGCAACATCAGGTATAGGAATGGAGTTTGCTAGGAGATACGCGGCAGCGGGCTACAGACTCATTATCACAGGACGAAGAACAGACAGACTAGAGCAGCTTAAGGATGAGCTAGAGGTTCCTGTAGATATTTACACTTATGATTTAAGTAAGAAAAAACAGTGCTTTGAATTGTTAGAGGCTCTTAAGGAAGAGAACATTGATATATTTATAAATAATGCAGGCTTCGGTCTGGCTGGAGCATTCCTTGAGACTGATATAGAAAAAGAAGTTAACATGATTAAGGTTAACGACATGGCTATGCATATTTTATTTAAGGGAATTCTTAAGAAGATGCATGAAAGAGGCCGTGGTCAGATATTAAATGTAGCATCATCTGCAGGATTACTTCCAGCAGGACCTTACATGGCTACATATTATGCAAGCAAAGCCTATGTAACAAGCTTAACAAGAGCAGTGGCAAGAGAGCTTAAAGAAATTGGAAGTCCAGTAAGCGTAAGTGCTCTTTGTCCAGGACCTGTAGATACAGAATTTAATGATACAGCAGATGTTGTATTTGCTTTAAAGGGAATTAGCGCTAATCAATGTGTTGATGAAGCTATTAGAGGATTGGAAAAGGGTAAGCTTATCATTGTTCCTTCATTTACAATGAAGCTTGCAACTGTTTTCTTACATCTGGTTCCTTATCCAATTCTTATAAAGATGACAGGACGTCAGCAGAAAAAGAAGCTAGGCTAGAATATTGGGAGAATTTAATGAGAATACTAATTACAAATGATGATGGGATTAATTCTGATGGTATAGTGCGACTTGCAAAGGCCGCAAAAGAATTTGGTGAAGTATGGGTGGTGGCACCTGAAAGCCAACGAAGCGCTGCCAGTCATAGCATTACCCTTCACGACACAATCGATATTTATCCATGCGATGATTTTCCTATTGATGGAGTAAAGGCATATTATTGTAGCGGAACTCCAGGAGATTGTGTAAGAGTAGGCGGGCTTAATGTGATGCCACAAAAGCCAGATGTGGTTTTATCAGGAATTAATTTCGGATACAATGTTGCTTCTGATATTCAGTATTCCGCTACATGCGGTGCAGCATTTGAAGCTGCATTTCAGGGATATCATGCCATCGCTTTATCAGAGGGAGCCTGCGATTGTCATGAGGTAACAGACAAATATATTAAACAGGTTTTAAAAGAGCTTTTAGATAAGCCTCTTGAAATGGGCCTAGTTCACAATGTGAACTTTCCAGGATGTACATTATCAGAGTGTAAAGGCATTCTTTATGACAGAAAGGTATCCAGAGGGATGTTCTTTAAGGATACCTATGATGTTGTAGAAGAGCTTGAAGATGGTGGAATACGTTATATGGTAAATGGCCATTATAACGAGGAAAATGAGCCCGAAACAGATTTTAGAGCAATAACAGATAACTATGTTTCTGTGGGAGTGGTAAACAACATAGGATTTTAGTTTAGAATTATAAAATATGTTTACCAATTGATGCTTCTTTGCTATAATTAATCTAGTTTCTTACGAATTTTAGGAGGCAGATATGGCAGAAAATAAGAATTTTGTTATAAATGTTAATGGAGATGGTGGAGTTAACATCTCTGAAGAAGTTATTGGAATTATTGCAGGCCTAGGTGCTGTTGAAGTAGAAGGTGTTGAATCACTTGCTGGTAACCTTACATCTGATACTATTTCAAAGGCAGGTGCAGGTAAGCTTGCAAAGGCTATAAAGGTAGTTGACAACGAGCCTGGTAAGATAGCAGTTCACATGGCTATTAACATGAAATACGGATACGAAATTCCAAAGGTTTCAGGAATGGTACAGGAAAAAGTTAAGTCAGCTGTTGAAACAATGACAGGTCTTGAGGTTAGTGCTGTTGATATACGTATAGCAACAGTTAGCGTAGCAGGTACAAACTAATCTACAGTTATTTATTTTTTATGCATATTAATGTATAATTATGGGGTGCTATTTTAGATAGCACCCTATATTAGTCTAAAGTTATAGAAATTTCAGGAGTATTATTTATGAATAGACACGAAATCAGAAAAGAAGTATTCAAAGCTGTATTTATGAAGGAATTCTATGATTCAGATGAAATGAATCAGGTTATCAAAACATTCCTTGATGGAAGAGATAATGCAGAAGAGGAAGATCTTCTTAAGAACAACAAAACTGAAGAGGATGAGGAGTACATCAAAAACAAGGCTGAGGATATTATCTCAAAGCTTTCAGAAATTGATGAAATGATTAACAAGTCGGTAGATGGTTGGAAAACTACACGTATGGCTAAGGTTGATTTAACTCTTATCAGACTTGCTCTTTACGAGATTAAGTTTGAAAACCTTCCAGTAGGTGTTGCTATTAATGAGGCTGTATCTTTAGCTGATGAATTCGGTTCAGATAGTTCTGCTGGATTCGTTAATGGAGCATTAGCTAAACTAGTATAATGAACAAAAATATATATAGTGTATCACAGGTAAATACATATATTGAGCGTATGTTTGCCGATGATTTTATGCTTGGAAACCTTTCCCTTAGTGGTGAGGTTTCTAATTGTAAATACAATCATACAGGCCATATTTACTTTACACTAAAGGACGAAAAAAGTGCCATTAGCTGTGTAATGTTTGCCGGTAAACGCGCCAAAGGTCTGAAGTTTCCTATGAAGGATGGAGACCAGGTAGTTGTCAGTGGATATGTTGGTATATATGCTGCCACAGGTAGATATCAGGTTTATGCCAGTGAAATCGAGCTGGCTGGTGTAGGCGATTTATATCAGCGTTTCGAAGCGTTAAAGCAGGAGCTTGAAGAAAGCGGAATGTTTGCTTCCATGTACAAAAAGCCACTGCCTACCCATGCTATGAAAATCGGTATTGTTACAGCCTCAACCGGTGCGGCAGTTCACGATATTATCAGAGTTTCCAAAACCAGAAATCCTTATGTTCAGTTGATTTTATACCCAGCTCAGGTTCAGGGCGAAGGAGCAGCTGCTACCATCGTTTCTGGTATTAACTGTTTGGACCAAATGGGACTTGATGTCATCATCGTTGGTCGAGGTGGCGGTTCCATAGAAGATTTATGGGCCTTCAACGAAGAAATAGTTGCAAGGGCAATTTTTAATGCAAGCACACCTATCATTTCAGCGGTAGGACATGAGACTGATTTTACTATAGCTGATTTCGTTGCAGATAAAAGAGCAGCAACTCCTTCACAGGCAGCTGAGCTTGCTAATTTTGTTTATGATGATTTCGCAGGTAGCATAGACAGATATTCGGATAAGCTGAATAGAGCCTTAGATTACAAGCTTTCAAATGCTATGCAGCTTATAGAGAACTATAAGCTTCGCTTAAATGCACTTAGACCTGAAAACAAAATCAAAGCAAATGAAGAACAGATTAAGATTTTGTATCAGCGCTTAGAAAACCTTATGGAAAATAAAATAGCCAGATATGAAAATCGGCTTATATCTATTTCAGGCAGATTAGATGGATTATCTCCAGCTAAAAAGCTTGCCACTGGTTTCGGATATGTCACAGATGCATCAGGCAAAAGAATAGATAGCGTCAGTCAGTTATCAGTTGGTGATTCAATGGTTGTTAGAATAAAGGATGGAACCATCAAGACAGAGGTTACTGATATCGATTTTACAAAGTAGGAGTAAAAATGGAAGAGAACAATACAAAGACAATCGAAGAAAGCTTTGAACAGCTTGAAGAAATCATATCAAAGCTTGAATCTTCGGATGTTTCCTTAGATGAATCCTTTGCATTATATAAAAATGGAATGGACGAATTAAAAAAAGCAAACGAGAAAATCGAGCAAACCAAAAAGGCTGTTATGGCTATCAGCAAGGATGGCGGTCTTCAGGTTTTTGAAGAGGAATAAATATGGGACTAGACATAAAATCAGAACTATCTAACAGAGCAACAGAAACAGAAAAAATCATATACAAATTCCTTCCAGAAGTTTATGGCATGCAGCGTACCATATTTGATGCTATGAAATATTCTGTTATGGCTGGAGGCAAGAGACTTAGACCAGTGCTTATGAATGAAACCTTCAAGCTTTTCGGTGGCAAAGGTGATGCTGTTAATTGCTTTATGGCGGCAATGGAAATGATTCATACATATTCACTTGTTCATGATGATTTGCCATCAATGGATAACGATATGCTAAGACGTGGTAAGCCTACCACTCATGCAGTATATGGGGAAGGTATGGGAGTCCTTGCAGGAGATGCACTTTTAAATTATGCATTTGAAACAGCTCTCAAATCATTTGAAGATACTACTACACCAACAGAGCTTAAGGTTAAAGTTTACGGCATGATTGGTGGTCAGGTGGTAGATGTTGAATCTGAAAAGAATCAGTCAGAAATGACTGAAGAAAAAATAGATTTCATATATGAACTTAAAACAGGTGCCTTAATTGAGGCATCAATGGAAATAGGTGCTATTTTAGCAGGAGCAACCGATGAACAGGTTAAGCTGATAGAATCAGTTGCATCCAAAATTGGAATGGCATTTCAAATTCAAGATGATATTCTTGATATAGAGGGAGACGAGGCAGTTCTTGGTAAGCCAATTGGCTCAGATGAACGAAATGAAAAATCTACATATGTTACATTCAAAGGTATCGAAAAATCTAAAGAAGAGGTAAAACGTCTTACAGATGAGGCAATTGAGATACTAAAGAAGCTTCCATACGAAAATGAATTTTTAGTGGATTTACTTCAGTACCTTGTCTATAGAGACAATTAAGAGATTATGGTTCTTGATAAGATAAAGCAACCTAATGATATAAAGAATTTATCAGAGGAAGAGATAAAAGCTCTTCCTGATGAAATTCGTGAATTTTTAATAGAAAACCTTTCGAAGACAGGTGGACATTTAGCTTCTAACTTAGGAACTGTGGAGCTTACTATAGCACTTCATTTGCTTATGGATTTCCCTAAGGATAAGCTTGTTTGGGATGTTGGACATCAGGCCTACACTCACAAAATCCTTACCGGAAGAGCAGCTGAATTCGAGCATCTACGTCAGTATGGTGGCATTAGTGGTTTCCCAAAAAGATCAGAAAGTGACTGTGATAGCTTTGACACAGGTCATAGCTCTACATCTATTTCTGCAGCTCTTGGTTACTGTATGGCCAGAGATTTGTCTGGTGACGATTACAAGGTTGCGGCTGTTATTGGTGATGGTGCTCTTACAGGTGGTCTTGCATACGAGGCATTAAACAATGCATCGCGTCTTAAAAAATCCAATTTGCTTATCATTTTAAATGATAATGAAATGTCCATTTCAAAGAATGTAGGCGGTATGTCTACTAATCTTGAAAGACTTCGTACTAGCTCAAAATATGTTGGATTTAAGAATGATGTTCTTAACTCATTAGAGTCATGGCCTAATGGAGAACGATTGATTCGTAAAATCAGAAGCACCAAAAATGGAATCAAATCATTAATGGTTCCAAACATGGTTTTTGAAGATTTAGGAATTATGTATTTAGGCCCAGTTGATGGTCACAATATCAAATCAATGGTTGAGACCTTCCAGATGGCCGTTAAAATCAAAGGGCCAGTGCTTGTGCATGTTATTACCAAAAAGGGTAATGGCTATTTGCCAGCAGAACGTCATCCATCCAGATTCCACGGAACTGACATTTTCGAAATCGAAACTGGTCTGCCAAAGAGAAATCCTAACCCAGGATATACAGATGTTTTCTCAACTGTTATGCGTAAGATGGGAGATAGAAATCCTGAGGTTGTTGCTATTACAGCAGCCATGGCAGAGGGAGCAGGCTTAAAACGATTTAGAAATATGTTCCCAGATAGATTTTTTGATGTAGGTATTGCTGAAGAGCATGCAGTTACTTTTGCGGCAGGCCTTGCTTTAGGCGGAAGAGTACCAGTATTTGCTGTTTACTCATCATTCCTCCAGCGTGCTTACGATCAGATATTAGAGGATGTTTGCTTACAGAATCTTCACGTAGTTTTTGCTATAGATAGAGCAGGACTTGTAGGTGCAGATGGAAGCACACATCAGGGTGTATTTGATGTTTCATTCCTTACATCTATGCCAAATATGACTGTTATGGCTCCAAAGAATAAATGGGAGCTTTCAGATATGATGAAATATGCTGTATCTGAGCACACAGGACCTATTGCTATTAGATACCCAAGAGGTGAAGCATATTGTGGTCTTAAGGAACACAGAGCTCCTATTGAGCTTGGAAAGGCAGAGGAAATCAAATCAGGCTCTAAGGTTATGCTTTTCGCATACGGCTCTATGGTTAAGAAGGCCGAAGAGGCTGCAGAGCTACTTTCTAAGCATGGTATTGATGCAGGAATCTGCAACGCAAGATTCGCAAAACCATTAGATGAAAACTATTTAAATAGTATCAAATCTCAGTACGACATGATTGTTACTATGGAAGAGAATGTGCTTACAGGTGGATTTGGCGAACAGGTACAGGCATATTTAGCGGACAATGGATACAAAGGTAAGGTGTTAAAGATTGCTGTTCCTAACGAATTCGTTAGACATGGCAGTGTTACACTTTTATTTAAAGAACTCAAGATGGATGCTGAATCCATTACAGAAAGAATTTTAAAAGCATTAGGAAATTAATATGAAAGAAAGACTTGATGTAGTTTTAGTAGATAGAGGGTTTGCACCTTCTAGAGAAAAAGCAAAAACAATGATAATGGAAGGCAATGTCTTTGTAAAAGGCAACAGAGAGGACAAAGCCGGAACCAAAATCGATGTAGATGCTGATATTGAAATCCACGGACAGCAGTTTAAATATGTTAGCCGTGGCGGACTTAAGCTTGAAAAGGCAATGACTCATTTTGGCATTACACTTGATGACAAGGTTTGTATGGACATTGGCGCATCTACAGGTGGATTTACCGATTGTATGCTCCAAAATGGCGCTAGCAAGGTTTTTTCTGTAGATGTTGGATATGGCCAGTTCGCATGGAAGCTTCGTCAGGACCAAAGAGTTGTATGCATGGAGAAGACTAACATTAGATATGTCACACCTGAGGATATCGGGGAAGCATTAGATTTTGCTTCAGTTGATGTTTCATTTATTAGTCTTACAAAGGTTTTAGGTCCAGCAAAGGCATTACTTGCTGATGACGCTGAAATGGTATGTCTTATTAAGCCACAGTTTGAAGCCGGAAGAGAAAAGGTCGGTAAAAAGGGTGTGGTAAGAGACCCAGCGGTACACGAAGAGGTTATTAATACCATAATAGATTTTGTTACAGAAATAGGTTTTTATGTTCTTCACCTTGAATATTCACCAATCAAGGGACCAGAAGGAAATATTGAATATCTTATTCATATTGCTACACAGGAAAAACAGGGGGAAGCAATTGATGTAGCTGCTACTGTAAAGGCGGCACACGACAGCTTAGACAAATAATGAAAAAGTTTTTAATTGTTGCAAGGTCTTTTAGCGATTTACATGAAAAATATATAAACATTATCAGAGATTATATTTCTAGCCATGGTGGCATGTGTATTCTTGATTTAGATACCTGCCCAGACAGCTCTGAAAATCAGGTTACAGTTGAGGATGATATTGAATGCATCATTACTGTAGGTGGCGATGGTACTGTGGTTAGAGTGGCCCAGAATGTGACTAACAGAAAGGTTCCAATTGTTGGACTTAACTGCGGGCACTTAGGTTATCTATGTGATATGACAGTAGATAATGTTGAACATTGTCTTAATCAGCTGCTTAGCGACAATTATAAAATAGATGAAAGAATGATGCTTGAGGGTGATTTATCAACAGATGAGAATAATCATTTTAAAGCATTAAATGATATAGTGGTGGCTTCTGATGCTGCTGGCTTATATGTTTTAAATATTACTGTAAAGGTAAATGGCATTCAGCTATACTCACATAACTGCGATGGATTGATTGTATCAACACCTACAGGCTCTACAGCCTATAATCTTTCAGCGAACGGACCAATTGTTAGTCCTCATGCAGATTGTATTATACTTACACCAATCAATCCTCATACACTTAATTCAAGAAGTATTATAGTAGCTTCCACAGATGAGGTTGAAGTTTCTATTGAAGCTCGACATGAAGAGGATGAACCAATAGCTAACGTTATTTATGATGGTACTCTCAGACAGAAGCTTCATAAAAATCAGGTTTTAAATATATACAAATCTAAATCAACGTCACATATGGTTATGTTGGAAAATGTTAATTTCCTAGAGCGAATTAGAGCACGAATGCAGGAGATTTAAATGAAGATTGAAAGACAAGCAAAGATATTAGAATTGATTGTTAAAAACGAAATAGGTACCCAGGAGGAGCTTACAGCTAAGCTTGAAGAAGCAGGCTTTAATGCTACTCAGGCTACTATTTCAAGAGATATTCGTGAAATGAAGCTTACAAAAATAGCAGATAGTGCAGGTAAGCTTCGTTATGTAGCCTACAGGTCTACAGACGATGACATGAATGAAAAATATATCCGCATCTTCCTGGATGGTTTTATATCTATGGACAATGCTGGTAATATATTGGTGGTAAAGACAGTTTCTGGAATGGCCATGGCTGTGGCAGCAGCTTTAGATCATATGGATTTTCCAGAAATCGTTGGTTCTATTGCAGGCGATGACACTATTATGTGTGCCATCCGAAGCTTAGATGACACCGTTTCTTTAATGGGGAAATTAAAGAGACTTATAGAAAAAAGGTAAGTGCAAGTATCCTTTTATTTTGGTAAGTTGGGCGGAAAAGGAGAATAAAATGCTAGCAAGTTTGCACGTAAAGAACTTAGCCCTTATTGACGAAGAGGAGATAGTGTTTTCAAATGGGCTTAACATCCTATCTGGTGAGACTGGAGCAGGTAAATCAATTATTTTGGGAGCTTTACACCTAAGTCTCGGAGACAAAGCATCAAAGGATTTTTTAAGAGATGCTGATGCTGAGGCTTTCGTTGAAGCTGTTTTTTTGGTTAAGGATAAGGCTACACAGGAGGCTCTTAGGGCTTTAGATGTGGAACCTTATGATGACGAAGTAATTATGAGTCGTCGTATCACTGACACTAGAAGCGTTGGTAAAATCAACGGC
Source organism: uncultured Pseudobutyrivibrio sp. (assembly GCA_902775195.1). Lineage (GTDB taxonomy): Bacteria > Bacillota > Clostridia > Lachnospirales > Lachnospiraceae > Pseudobutyrivibrio. The sequence goes on along the minus strand of CACYLQ010000018.1, from coordinate 6,424 downwards.
GAACAGGTTCCAGCAGCTAAGATGAAGGAAGTAGGAGCATTACTTCTTGATATTTATGGTCAGAAGGAACATCAGTCTTTGCTTAATACTAAAAGACATATGGAGCTTTTAGATGAGTTTGCTAAATCAGAAATAGGTGATTTAAAAACTAAGATTGCTGCAAGCTATAAAGAGTACAAAGCCCTTGTGGCAGAGCTTGAAGAGGCAAAGCAAAGTGATGTTTCAAAGGAACGTGAAATAATCTTACTTGAGCATGAAATTAACGAAATAGAGGCAGCCGCATTAAAGGTTGGTGAGGATGAGGAATTAGAGGACGAATACAAAAGACTTTCTAATTTCAGCAGAACCATGGAATATTTTGGACGTGCCCACGAAGCTATGGCAGGAGATGGTGGTGCTTCCGATGCAATCAGCTCTGCTATATCTGATATTCGATACATTGAAGGTATTGATGGAAAGGCTTCTGAATTCTTATCTATGCTAAATGATGCAGACAGCATTATATCTGATTTTAACAGAGAACTATCTAGCTATATGTCAGATGCATCCTTTGATGCTGAACGATTTAATGAGGTGGAGGTTCGCCTTAACGAAATTAATCGATTAAAGGACAAATATGGTTCTACAATTGAACTCATATTAGAAGAGCTGGATAAGCGCCTTGAAAAGAAAAAGAAATACGAATCCTTTGACGAGTATTTATCAGAGCTTAAGGCTAAGGTAGATAAGGCTACAAAGGAATTAGATGCATTGTGCCAGAAGCTTTCTGATATTAGAAAGAAAAAGGCAAAGGAATTATCAGAGAAAATGAAGGTTGCTATGAGTGACCTGAACTTTCTTAACAGCGAATTTGATGTTGAACTTAGAAAGCTTGATCATTATACAGCCGATGGCTTTGATGAAGGGGAATTTGTCATTTGTACAAACCCTGGAGAACCACTTAGACCTCTTAAGGATATAGCATCAGGCGGTGAAATGAGCCGTATTATGCTGGCTATAAAAACAGTTCTTGCATCACGTGGTGGCATTGATACTCTTATCTTTGATGAGATTGATGCAGGTATTTCAGGTAGAACAGCCCAGGCTGTTTCAGAAAAGCTATCTACTGTAGCAGGTAGCCATCAGGTTATTTGTATTACACATCTACCACAGATTGCTGCAATGGCTGATACTCATTTCTTAATCGAAAAGAGTGTTGAGAATGGCCATACTATTTCAGGTATTAAAAAGCTTTACAATGATGAAACCGCCTACGAGCTTGCAAGAATGCTTGGTGGTAGTGCTATTACAGAAGCAGTAATTAATAATGCAAAAGAAATGCTAGAGTTAGCAAAAACATACAAAAGTCAATCTTGACAAAATATATAACGTTTGGTATATTAGAATCCGCATTACGAATTGCGGATTCTTTTTTTATCGTTTTTTAAATCCATATTCATACAAATAGAATAAATGGCAAATGAAAAATTTAATAAGGTAAAGGACTATATTGTATACAAGGTAGTCAATCATGATAGCAACATTGGACTTCTGGCAGGTGTTCCACATGTAAACTATTTGGATTTGGCAATTATTTTTTATAGGATAATGCCAGAGACTGTAGATTTAGAGGAAAAGGAAGTAGTTCTTATTGGAAATGAAGTATTATTTTTATGGGACGTTACAGTAGAGGATTTGATGAATGCTGCTGGAGCTAACACATCTAGAATATTAGGGGTGAAGATAAGAGGTATTTTATCTACTATTGCAGAATATCTAGATGAGGTATCCTTGTATGAAATAGCAGAGGAAGAAGATAACTATATTCCTTTGTATGTTGTTTCTAACAAATATAGCTATAATGGGGCTTCGGTTATTTTATATAAGGATTTGTTAAAGGCAATAGCTGCTAAGTTGAAATCTGATATATATATAATACCTAGCTCAATTCATGAGGTTATTGTTGTTAAATCAATAAAAGGCTGTGAGATAGATACTGACGGCCTCAAGGAATTAATTGCTCATATTAATGATACAAGCCTTCCAGAGGCTGAAGTATTATCTAACAGCCTTTACTTTTATTCAAGGGATACAAATGTGTTAAGCATTGCTTAATTAGTATGCCTTAAGCTTTTTCCATAGTGTGGTGGTGTAATCTAATGTTTTGTCATCGTAGGCACTGTATAAATCACAGCGGGAAAGTGTTTCCTTTGTAGGGAAAACAGTTTCATCAGCAAGTGTTTCAGCATCCTCGTTTGCGGCAACAGTTAGATTAGGGGTAGCATACCAAACATATTCAAAGTTTTCGGTTGCTGCCTCTTCCTCACACATGAAATCAATCCATTTCATTGCAGCATCATAGTGCTTGCAGGTACGTGGTACAAACCAGGAATCAATCCAAAGATTGCCACCTTCCTTAGGAACGGTATAAGCTAACTTATCGTTGTATTCCATACCCATAGCAGCTTCACCGGAATAGCAGACAGCCATTGCTGCATCTTCAGAAACCATACATTCGTATGTCTCATCCATTAAATATGCATAGACATATTTCTTTTCATCACAAAGCATATCAAATGCTTCATCTAATTCCTTAGTATTTGAAGTGTTAATATCGTAGCCTAGCATTTTAAGTGGAACCATAAATGCATCTCTTTGAGAATTAATCATTACGATTTGATTTTTGTAAGCTGGGTCCCAAAGACAATTCCAAGAGCTAACAGTCTCTTCATCAACTTTTTCGGTGTTGTATAGGATTCCTACAGTACCGTAAAAATAAGGAACGGTATATTTGTGGTTAGGGTCGAAGGATTCTGATGCCTCGATTATGGTAGGATCAATGTTTTTGTAATTAGTAAGTGAGTTGTAATCGATTGGGATTAATTCTCCTTCCTTACGAAGGGTTTCAACCATGTAATCAGAAGTGCATACTACATCATAATTGATTGAGCCTGCCTTATATTTAGCATACATATCCTCAACGGATTCGTATTCCTCATATTTAACAGTAATACCAGTTTCCTGCTGAAAACGTTTTAAAACATCTGCTTCAATATATTTTCCGTAATTTAAAACTACAAGTGTATCAGCGCTTTCTGCATCATTACCACAGGCTGTAAATGAAAAACAGCTTGTAAGAGTAAGGCAAGTCATACTGATAAATGTAATTAATTTCTTTTTCATTATCGTGCAACCTCCTTTTTGTTTATACTTTTAAAGTTAGTTGCAATAAGCATTAAGAATGCTAAAAGGAATAGCAGAGTAGAGAGGGCATAAAGCTCAGGCTGGATACCTTTTCTAAGCTCTGTATAAAGCATAGTTGAAAGTGTGTTTACACCAGCACCCTTTGTAAAGTAGGTGATGGTGAAATCGTCTAATGACATAGTAAATGCCATCAAAAATCCTGATAATACTCCAGGGAAAATCTCTGGCCAGGTAACCTTATAAAAGGCGTACCAAGGTGTAGCACCTAAATCCATAGCTGCCTCAAGGCAGGCATCGGACATAGACTGAAGTCTAGGTAATACATTAAATATTACGTAAGGTACTGAAAATGCTATATGTGCAAGTACCACTGAAAATTCTCCAAGTGATGTAAATCTTGTAAACAAAAGCATTAACGAGATACCTGTTACTATATCTGCATTTAAAAGAGGTATGTTTGTTGCTCCGAGCATGATAGCTGCGTGACGTTTCTTCATGCGATTGATACCAATGGCTGCAGACGTACCAAGTATTGTAGCTAAGATACTAGATGATAATGTGATGCGAAGAGTAGTCCAAAGTGCATCCATAATAGTATCGTTACTTGGCAAGTTAAAATACCACTGCAAAGTGAACCCGCCCCAAACAGTACGTGACATAGAATTATTAAAGGATAAAACTATAAGTACAAGGATAGGAGCGTATAAAAATAAAAATATTAGGCCAAGGTAAGCGTAAGAGGTGCCTTTTTTGATTTTTGTCATAGCAGCATACCTCCGTTCTCAGTATCATCAACCTTATTCATAATGCTCATTGATGCAAGAACAAAGAGCATAAGGATGATAGAAAGGCCAGAGCCTAAATTCCAGTTTCTTGCAAGAGTAAATTCCTGCTCGATAACATTTCCGATTAATAATACCTTTCCACCACCAAGTAGGTTTGAAACTACAAAGGATGAAAGTGCAGGAACAAATACCATGATTATTCCTGAAAGAATGCCATCCTTTGAAAGTGGAATAGTAATCTTAATGAATGTGTTAAGCCAGCTTGAACCTAAGTCGGAAGCGGCTTCTATTACTTCGTCATTAATCTTTGATAATGAATTATATATTGGCAAAATCATGTATGGTAAAAAGTCATATACCATACCAAGAATAACGGCTACTTTAGTATAAAGAATATGAATAGTAGGAAGCCCAAGTGCTGAAAGGATTCCGTTTAATATACCGTTATTGGACAGGATATTTTGCCATGCAAGGATTCTAAGCATAAAATTCATCCACATCGGAAGGATGAAAAGAAATACTATGAAGCCTTTGTTTGTGATTTTCAGATTGTGAAGAATCAAGGCAACTGGATAAGCCATTATAAGGCAGATGACAGTTGTGATAAATGCAACCTGAATAGACAATCCAAGTGATTTAAGATGGATTGGGTCTGCAATAGCCAGCAAATTGGAAAGTGTAAAGCTTCCGTCTGAAGTATTAATTGCATAGCCTAGGATGTAAAACAAAGGTAGGATGGTGCATATTAATACCCATATTGCATAGGGAGCAGCAAGGAAGCTTGTGCGAAACCTATTAATCATCCTCCTTTAATACCTCCTCATCTTCAGACTCAGGTTTATTCATAATCTGGATGTTAAATGGTATTACATTCAATGAAACATGTTGTCCAACTTCATAATATTTAGTGGTATGAACTAACCATTCATAACCTCCACACTGAACATCTAATTCGTAATGAACACCCTTAAACAGGCAGTCGGTAATAACACCGTCCATAAAGCCCTTGCCAGGTGCATCAAGCTCTACATCTTCAGGTCGAATAACAACATCAACAGGCTTCATTGTTCCAAATCCCTTATCTACGCAAGGTACCTGAACACCTAAGAAGGAAACAAGCTCATCCTTAATCATGATACCTTCGATAATGTTACTTTCTCCGATGAAGTCAGCTACGAAGGCGTTTTCAGGTTCGTTATAGATATCCTCAGGTGTGCCTATCTGCTGAATGTAGCCCTGATTCATAACAACGATAGTGTCAGACATTGTAAGGGCTTCCTCCTGATCGTGTGTTACATATATAAATGTAATGCCTAGCTCCTGCTTGATTTTCATAAGCTCGTACTGCATGCTCTGTCTAAGCTTTAAATCAAGGGCGCCAAGAGGCTCATCTAAAAGAAGTACCTTTGGTTCGTTAACGATGGCTCTTGCGATAGCAATTCGCTGCTGCTGACCACCTGAAAGTGAATTGATGGAACGGTTTTCAAAGCCATCAAGGTTTACAAGCTTAAGGGCGTACTTAATCTTGTCAGAAATATAATCCTTTGATTTCTTTTGGATTTTTAATCCGAATGCAATGTTTTCCTCGATAGTCATGTGAGGGAAAAGGGCATATTTCTGGAAAACTGTGTTGATTGGACGAAGATTAGCAGGCAATGCTGTAATGTCGTTGCCGTTAAGGTAAATCTTTCCCGAATCAGGCTTTTCGAATCCTCCTAGAAGTCGAAGTGTAGTTGTTTTTCCACAGCCAGAAGGACCAAGTAAGGTAACAAAAGAGTTTTCCTTAACAGATAGGTCTAGTTCGTCAAGAACCAGCTGTTTACCGTAGCTTTTTGATACGTGGTCGTATTGAATAAATTCCAACGTGGTATCCTCCATAAAACATATTAATATATACAAAAAGAGCTCCGAATCAGACTCGAACTGACGACCCCCTCATTACGAGTGAGGTGCTCTACCAACTGAGCTATCGGAGCATATCTTAATACCATAAGAATATTAATATATTAAGGAAAAAAAATCAACGAAATTGTTGAGAAAAAACAGGGTTTTTATTATAATGTCACTTGTACATAAAAAGAAAATTTTAGGAGAAATATATAATGGAAGCTAAGAAGAAAAAAGCATCATCAATTAACTTAAATCAGTTCTTTTCAAGAGAGAATTTACCTCTTTTGTCACTTATATTTTTAAGTATTTTTGCTATTGTTGCTATTGTGGTTTCGATAGTTGCATTTAGCATTAATCCAGTTATTGCTTGTGTTATGGTTATTTTAGAGGCAGCGCTTGCAGCTACTCTTAACAGGATTCCTCTTTGGATTCACGGCCTTGTTTTTATTGCACAGATTGTATGTGGAATCATGGCATCTCAGGTTCCATTCATGCTTTTCATGGCATTTATTTATGTGTTTGCAACAGCATTTTTGTATATTTGGGCTAATAGATAATGAATAAGA